>JAFACO010000165.1 GCA_023425485.1 Bacillota bacterium | reverse complement strand
CCGGTAATTGGAACAATGAATATAGAGCGTTTAACCGAGTGTTGTGCAGCTTCAGAATTATATCTAAGTCGTGAAGAATGGTATCAAATTTATATGGCTGCGGGTAATAGGCTTCCATAATATAAACTTTAGATTTGCACAATCTGTGCAGGAAAGGAAGGGAATATGAAATCATTAACTGATGGTTACAAATTATCAAACGGAGTAGAGATACCCTGTATAGGTTTTGGAACTTGGCAAACACCAAATGGAGATGTTGCAGTTTCCTCCGTACTTAGTGCAATTGAGTCAGGTTATCGTCATATCGATACGGCACAGGGGTATGGTAACGAGGAAAGCGTTGGTATTGCTGTAAAGAAAAGCGGTATCGAACGTAAGGAGCTATTTATTACATCTAAACTCACGAATAGTGAGCATGGATATGATAGAACCCTTGCTGCATTTGATAACACGATGGAAAAGTTAGATATGGATTACTTGGATTTATTTTTAATCCATTGGCCTAATCCTATTGCCTTCCGTAATAACTGGAAAGAAGCAAATGCCGGGTCCTGGAAAGCGTTCGAGGAGTTATACAAGGCTGGTCGCATTCGTGCAATTGGCGTTAGTAACTTTCACCAGCATCACATGGAAGCAATTCTGGAGACTGCCACTATTGCCCCTATGGTAAATCAAATAAGACTTTGCCCGGGAGATACACAGGATGAATTGGTTAACTATTGCCGATCAAAAGGTATGATCCTTGAAGCCTACAGTCCACTTGGTGTTGGTAAAATCTTTGACGTTCCAGAAATGCAAGAGTTATCAAAGAAATATGGTAAATCAATTGCTCAAATTTGTATTCGTTGGAGTATGCAACGTGGATATCTACCACTTCCAAAGTCAGTTACACCAGCTAGAATTAAGGACAACACAGAGGTGTTTAACTTCGAACTGGAAGCAACTGACGTACAATTAATTACTGATTTAAAAGGCTGTGTTGGCTATTCAGCAAATCCAGATACTACAACCTGGTAAAACAAAGATTTATCTTGCGTAAAGTTTACGGCAATAAGGTTGTAAAGTATAGATAATTCATAGTAAACTAAGTCTATGTTGTACAGAAAAGTGTAGCATAGACTTTTTTACAGAAGCTGTATAATATAGACTTAAACAATAGTAATAAAGACGAAAGGAAGGAGAATTAAATATATGAGAAAGTTAAAAATGGCCATTCTAGGTTCTGGAAATATTGCTAAAACGATGGCAGTAACCATTGGCAAGATGGAAAATGTCGAACCATATGCAGTAGCATCCAGAGATTTAGAAAAGGCAAATGCCTTTGCAAAGGAATATGGATTTCATAAAGCTTATGGCTCGTATGAGGAGCTGGTACAAGACGAAGCGGTAGAGCTCATCTATGTTGCAACTCCTCATTCCCATCACTTTGAGCAAGCTAAGTTAAGTATCCTGCATGGTAAACCGGTAATTTGTGAAAAGGCATTTACAGCAAATGCAAAACAGGCAGAAGAATTAATTGCACTGTCAAAGGAAAAGGGGGTCTTTCTTGCAGAGGCTATCTGGACAAGATATATGCCGATGGTTGCTGCAATCAGAGATGTAATGAATTCTGGCATCATTGGTGAACCCACCTATCTGACCGGTAATCTGGGTTATTATATTGAACATGTGCCAAGACTTCTGGACCCAGCCCTAGCCGGTGGAGCTTTATTGGATGTTGGTGTTTATACGCTTAATTTTGCTGCGATGATGTTTGGCAATAAGGTGAAAAAGATAACCTCCAGCTGTACCTATACCTCAACAGGAGTAGACGCTTCCAATGCAATTATGATAGAATTCGAAGACGGTAAAGTTGCTAATCTATCCAGTACCATGAGAGGATGCAGCGACCGCAAGGGAATCATTTATGGAACCAAAGGTTATATCGTGATTGAAAATATCAATAACTTTGAAACTGTAAAAGCATTCAGCAATGAGCATAAAGAGTTATCCTCCCTAAGTCGTCCTGAGCAAATCACTGGATTCGAATATCAAGTGCAAGCTTGTGTGGATGCGATTGAAGGTGGCAAACTGGAATGTGAAGCAATGCCACACAGTGAAATTCTTCATATCATGAAGCAGATGGATGAAATCAGAGCCTCTTGGGGTGTAAGATATCCTTTCGAGTAATATAAATTATTAGAATTGATGCATTTTAAGTAGATTTAAATCTACAGCATATCAATAAATAAGTTCTAAAAATAGTAAAATGATGTCGCTAAGTAGAATAACCTAGCGACATCATTTTTGGTATCATATTATTTCGAGCTGACGCTTTATTTTCTATTCCATACTATCCGAATCCCAAAGACTTGCTGATACAACATTAAAATCATCGTAGGTTTTATAGAAATATTCACAGGTGGTAGTATTAATAAATGCAGTATATTTTGTGTAATCATAGGTATTACGGCTAGTAATGACTGCGCCTTTTGGTATGGAAACACTCTCTAAGATATGAAAGCAAGCATTAATAGCTTCAGGGCTGTCCTTAGGGGTTGGGAGATGGGATTTCAGATATGCGGTTCGAACAAAACGCTCTGGTGAGGTATAACCACCTGGCAGAGTAAAAGTACCGCCAGCCTGCCCAAAAGGAGTTAGCTTGACATTGTTCCAATGGACTTCCTCTGTTTGTGTCGGTGAAGCCTCCATATAATTTCTTAAATTAGTCATATGCCATTGAAAGTTTGGACTATTAGCCATTACACCAATTGGATTATTGATTAATTCTAACCCCTTTTCCGTAGGTTCAATAACGGTACAAGCACCGCTTCTATCAGTAACAATCCAATGTAAGGGTGCGACTGTTTTAGTAACCGGGTCAGGAATGCCCACTAGGTTAACACCTTTTAATTTAGAGGGCAATTCTTGCACAGAAGAACAGTTGCCAAGAAGGTAATGAAGGAAATCAACCGATGCAATTGGTTCAGTGGCACCTTGGTTTGGATTAGCATCATACTTGGCATAACCAGCAAAATATAAAACAGCCGCTGCAAAGCCCTTCTCATTAACTCCATCAAAAAAGCCAAGCATTCCATCAAGTTCTTGACCGAGTCCTATGAAGCGATAGGTATTTTTAATAGGGTGATTACTGATACTGCTATACCATTCATAAGAACCAGGGACAATATAAAGACTGGGAATAATATCATGAGAAAAGTCCATTGTTCGACCAAAGAATACATCATTGGATTGGGATTGTAATGTCATTGCTGTACACATATATGGAATACCCTTCGAAACATAATCCCTATAATATATGACAATCAGTCATTTGGTAACCTAGTACACTGTAATAATATGAGCAGAAGTAATAATATGCGATATTTTCATATATGTTTATATATAATGAAAGGAAATTAAGTGTTAAAGTTTAATTGATTCCAACTCAGATAAAAAGTATTCTTTATCCTCTTTCTCAACAATATGATTAGCAGCTTCCCTGGCGAGTTCAAGATATTCTTCCATGGCTTTGCCATCCTTCGCAGTCATATATGCTCTTGCGACTGCTTCATAGCCAAAGGCTAAATCAAAATCACCATAATTGTTGTTCTTACATAACTCAAGAGAATAAATTCCATGAAGTAATGCACTTTCTGTCATGCCAAGTAAAGAATAAACGCGAGAAACTTGCCATTCACCTCTTGCCAACTCAAGTGGAGTACCGATTTCTCCCCAATGAAAGCGGGAAGCATGAGCGGTATGTATCATTTTTATATCGTCTTCTTTTGTTCTATCCTTTTTGTCAATTAAATCCCAAGTAGCGTTAAAATTGTTTACTGCCTGTTTCCTATGCCATTGCTGTAATGTTAAATTCTCTTCACTCATGACAGTCCTCCAAAAATTATTATTTATTAATACATTCATAAGGAACCTAATTTTTAATTTATTCATAGCTATCTAGCTGAATAACATTAGGTATATTTCATGATAGCAAATATGAAATAATGAGTCAATTACCCATATCGTGACTTGAAAATACACTTATAATTTTTATAAAAAAAATTAGCACTCACCTCTTGACAGTGCTAATTATATCTGTTATATTATGAATAGAACAAGGAGAACAGCAAGTAAATGATAAAGGCGCCGGCATTTGCTTGTACACAGAATCTTTGTCTATTAATTTAAATTAAAATATTAAAACATAAACAAGTATCAGTAGGAGGAATAATTATGATGATGATGCCAAGTGTTTTTGGAGAAAATTTGTTTGATAAGTGGATGAATAGTTTTTCATTAAAGAATTTTTGGGATGACAGTAACTTCCCCTTCTGGAACAAAGAAGATAGAGGTCTGATGAAGACTGACGTGAAGGAAGAAGACGGTAACTATCTGTTGGATATGGAACTTCCAGGCATAAATAAGGAAGATGTAAAGCTACAATTAAAGGATGGTTATCTTACAGTTAATGCTACAAATAACATAAGCAAAGAGCAAAAAGATACAGAAGGCAATTATATTAGAAGAGAAAGATATATTGGTCAATGCACCAGATCTTTCTACGTCGGGGATAATGTATCGCAGGATGACATTAAAGCAAGATTTGAAAATGGAATCTTGAAGCTTAGTATTCCGAAAAAGGAATCAAATATTAGTGCAAATGACAGGTTTATACCCATTGAGTAATACGAAGGTATAATAAGCAGTTAACATCCGACCACAAGATTGAACCACAAATAAACAAGTGAAGCGAAAAGTCGTTTTACTTGTGATGTATAAGCAAGGCTGTTACAAAAAGATATTTAAGGATAGCAGAGAAGCTGGTATTTCCTGTTCCTTAGATATTATGATTTGTAACAGCCTTACTTTTTATTTCAAATCTTCTCGAAGGGCATCAATTTGCTTTAGATAATGCAATAATTCAAGATAGTAATCTGCTTTTCTTTGTACACCAAGGATTAACTTCTTGTACTGTGTATTATCGGCATCTGATTTCTCAATTAAATTAATTAACTCTGTATTAATTTGATCGATTGCTGTGATATTACTATCCTGGGACTGGGTAACGCTGTCCAAACTATTTACTAAATTTGTTTCAATACTTTCAATCTTGTCTAGAATTGTGGAAGATGCCTTGACCATCTGCTGAGACGTAGGCATCATCTGTGTTCCTTCGTCTGTTTTATCACTCAGTCTGCCAATAATGGAAGTCATTGACTCCAGAGAAGAGATAATACTTTTAGCATTGGACTGTGTACTTTCAGAAAGCTTTTTGATTTCATCCGCAACAACTCCAAATCCTCTGCCATGTTCACCAGCTCTTGCGGCTTCAATAGATGCATTTAGAGATAACAGCTTGGTTTTGCTTGCAATACCGGATATTACAGATGCAAATTTCTCAATCTGTCTATATTCCTGATACATTTCAGTAAATAGAAGATTGAACTGGGCAAATACTTCGATAACACGGTTCATTTCGGCTACCATGGCTTCATTTCGTTGTCTGGCGTGAGCCAACTCTTCAAAGGAGTGGTTCAGTTCGCCGTTAATGCCATCCAGTAACTCCTTTGTCTGGTTACTGCCTGTACCAACACGCTCCAGATGAAGTTGGATTTCCTGAATCTGTTCTTTGGTGTAATTCTCATTACTTAGTAAGGAATTAAAGTTATTGGTACTAATTCCATCTTCTTTAATTAAAAGATCTGTTTGTGCTTTAATTTGATTAATTAACTCAAGGATGTATTTCGTAGTATCTGTTGAAGCATTTGATACAGTAGTTATATTAGAAGGAAGAGCAGTTGATGGATTATCTGTTACCACATTCTCTTTCTTTCGCTTTTCTAAGAATTTAACCATCCCGTTTCTCCTCCTATTCTTCCAATAACAATACCATTGTCTGGTTGGAATGTTTTCTGTAGTATTGTTCACCATAGCTTACAAAGCCGGAGGTGTTATCACAAAATGCTAGCATTTCACGGTCAAACTCGCTCCAAAGCTTTGATTGCTGAAAATAGAGGCTGCGAAGGATGCAATTCACCGAGAACACAAAAGATGGCTTGAATTCAACACTCTTTATGGTTTCTCTTAAAATTTGGATGGGATCTTCTGCTTTTAGTACCTGTAAAAAGGTATTTTCCATTAATTCGCAATAGAAGGTAATGGATTTATCACTGTTGACCTTCATTGGGGAGGCGATAAAGATATCTGATTCATAGGATTTACCTAGAGGGTTATTCATAAAGTGATTAGGAAGGTCGCATTCATCTACACCGATTATTCTTGCGTATTCTTCGCTGGCTGGACGTTGATTAAAGCTATACACAGTTCGATTAAGTACATCGGCGGAGGTAACTAAGAGCTCCTTGCCCGTTGTAGTAAAGATATTTTCCTTTACCACGCTGGTTTTTCTTTTACTGTTAAAGAAGACTGCTGCATTGGCTACTCGATTTTTACCAATATATATGTAGGTTTCTTTAAATTTTAGATTATCACCCGCACTGCCGCCCAGAATTTTGAAATCTGGAGCCATAAAATAAAAGGTGGATAATACCGTCTCCTCCGTACCGCTTAAACCGTCACAGAGCAGAAACATAAAGGCATTTTTGTTGTGTTTTACTTTAGAATAAGCAGTTTTTAGTGCTTCAATACCTTTGATGGGAGGGTAGGGGATTTCAACAATTTCCGCTTCCTCCTTCTGGTAACAGAAACCGGTGATGACTCCATCCTGATATCCTTTGTTCGTGTACTCACCGGCTGTGGAACAAAGTATAGTATCTTGTGGGATTTGTAAGGAAAGTTCCTGAACAAGGTTCGCTGATGTAAATAAAATTGCGCCTTCCCCGGCTGTCAGACCGGAGCCTTGCAGGTATTCTGCTGCCTCTTTCACTGTTTTAAAAAGCAGTTGTCTCATAAATAACCCCTTTCTCTTTCGTATATTAGTAGTTTGCTTCGGCTTTATTCCATTTATTCTAACCGCTTAAGTTGGGTTTGTCCATTATAATAAGGTACAAATGGAGAATTTTAATTAAATTTTTAACTAACTTCACAAACTGAATTAGATTATATTTATTTATTTTGTACGTTTAGAATTCCACCTGAAATAAAATGACATATGGTGCGAATTAAGAAATCTTTATCTAGAGGGGATTCCCGAACAATCCAGTCAATACAAGCATCAACAAGTGCACCCGCAATACAGGAGTATAAGAGGAGTGATGCATTAGGGTCGGGTAAAAAATGACCGCTGTCAATGAGGCCTTGTTTAATTAACCGCTTGAATTTGACTGCGATTTTAGCAGAATCACGATTTCTTGCAAGTGCACGAATTTCTTTGCTATGTGATGCAAAGGTATTAACACACATTTCAATTTGGGGATAAGGGTCTTTAATAATTTCTTCCAAGGCTTTTTGCTGGAGAGTCTTTCGGCAAGCAGCAATAATATCATTTTCAAGATGCTCCTCCAGGTCTGGAATATCTTTAAAATGAGAGTAAAAGGTTCCGCGACTGACATTTGCTTCTTCTAAAATATCATTTACTGTAATCTTAGTTTGTTCTTTTCTAAAAAGTAATGCAAAGTAAGCTTGCTTAATTAATTGTTTTGATCTTGTTACGTCTCTTCTTTCTGTCATAGGAATAACCATGCCTTTCTAGGTAACTGCAATTCTTGTTTGCAAACATGATATTTGCAATGAAAACTATACGAATACGACTATTTAATCACGTATAACAGGTTGTTTAAGTGATGATTAAAAATTCACTATAAAAAACTTGTTTCCTCGGTTAAAAATATCTAAACTAACAAAAATTCTATAAACTTAAACATTTCTATAGACATTTGTATAACTTTGAACTTTTTTAAATTTATTATACATTGTATATAACTTTAAGTAAAAGTATAATTCGTTTGCAGGAAAATTCAAGCTGCAGAAAGGAGATATTTATGCTTAAAGAAGAATGGAAAAGCTTATGGAACAATAAATTAATGTTCATCATTATTGTTTCCATAGCAATGATACCTGCACTTTATAATGTATTGTTTTTATCCTCAATGTGGGACCCCTATGGAAAGGTTAGTAATCTGCCCGTTGCAGTTATAAACCTGGATGAACCAGTAGAATATGAAGGAAACACTCTTTCCATTGGTAATGATCTAGTGGAAAATTTAAAAGAAAATGATGCTCTTGACTTTATCTTTGTTAACGCTGACGAAGTACAAAAGGCGGATGAAGGGTTAAAAGATGGAACCTATTATATGGTTATAACAATTCCTAAGGATTTTTCATTAAATGCAACAACATTAATGGAGAGTGAACCAAAAAAAATGATGCTGGATTATGCAACAAATCCTGGAAGTAACTACATTGCCTCAAAGATGTCAGAGTCGGCATTGTCAAAGATACAGACTTCAGTTCAGAAATCAGTCACTGAAACTTATGCCAAATCACTGTTTGACCAGATCGGAGAGATTGGCGATAAAATGCAGGAAGCTGCAGATGGAGCACAGGAATTAGTTGACGGTAGTAATGAATTAATGACCGGTACCTCTAAAATAAGTGATGGTACAAAGGATTTATATGATGGTGCCACAGCCCTGAATGACGGAGCGACTAAACTAGCCGAGGGTGTTAATACAGCAACCACAGGAGCATCCAATCTGGAAACCGGCATTACTTCACTAGCAAGCGGTTCGGTCAGTCTAGCTGATGGTTCTAAGAATGCCTTGGAGGGTTCCTCACAAATTCTTGCCGGGTTTGAAGGAGAGAAAGGTCTTGTGGCTGGCTCAAAAGTCTTAGCGAGCGGTGCAGCGAACTTAAATGATGCAATTGGTAAGATAGATTTCTCACTTACCGAAGAACAAAAGGGAGTAATTCAAACTGCTGCTTCAGAAAGTACATCAGCAACAAAGGCTGCCAATCAGTTAACTACTGGTATTGCGAGTGGAGTAGCGACAAACATTAAGAATACTCTGACAAATAGTACTACCATAAGTACAGTTACCAGCAATGTATTATCAAACCCGGAAATTAATCAATTAATAGTAGCGTTAGAAACCTATTGCGGATATTCCAAAGAGCAAGCGAAGGCAGTGGTAAATCAAATAGTATCCGGTTCATTAAACGGTGTTGCTTCATATATTACAGCGGATGCTATTGATACATCTATCTCTGACCCTGTTACTGGAGCAGTACAGCAAGTCGCAGCAGGAGCTGCGTTATCCGGGGCTGAGGCTGTGACTTCTGCAATGAATCACCAGTTAACAGATGAGAGCACGGATTTAGGATTATTGAAGTCTTCAGTAACCGCTTTATCATCAGGAGCTTTGGCGTTGTCTTCAGGAATTGATCAATTATACCAGGGTAATCAGACTTTAAATTCGGGTCTTGAAGCTTTGAGTTCCGGAGCAGTTGACTTATCAAGTGGTGCCTCGAAGGTAAGCAAAGGCATGAATTCACTCTATACAGGAATGAATCAATTGTCCAGTGGCGCAATAGAGTTAGAAGATGGTACATCCACACTGACAACAGGTGCAAAAGCTCTACTTGATGGAGATAATTCCTTAACGGAAGGTATCAACAGCTTTGCTGATGGAACAAAGGAATTACATTCTGGTTTACAGGAGGGAGCAGATAAGATAACTGATATAAAAGCAGATGACAATACCTATAATATGATAGCGGATCCAGTGGAGAGCCAGGAAACACAAGTTACTCAGGTGCCGGACAATGGAAGTGCAATGGCAGCCTATATGTTGTGTGCAGGTTTATGGGTAGGTTGTATTGCATTTACGTTAATGTATCCTTTGATGAAATATCCCGGAGAACTTATAAACGGTTTTCGATGGTGGGCCAGCAAAGCATCAGTTCTTGGTGTTGTAGCCATTATTCAAGCACTATTAATGGTATTTCTGCTTCGTCTTTTCTGTGGTTTTGATCCAGTACAAATGGGAAATACAATTTTATTATCCTGTATTGTGTCCTGTACCTTTATGAGCATTCTTTACTTTTCCAATGCAATGTTAGGGAAAATAGGAAGCTATATCATGGTTATATTTATGCTGTTACAGCTGTCAGGTAGTACTGGGACCTATCCAATTGAGCTGTCGGCAGATTATGTAGCAAAAATTCATAGATTCTTACCTTTCAGTTATGGAGTGGAGGCTTTCCGTTCAACAATTTCAGGTGGGAAATCCATCGTACATGATATAATAGTGTTATTGACAATCTTCTTGGTTTTCACAGGATTAACAATTGTGTTATTCACCTTGCGTACCAGAAATATTAGAAGAAACAGATTGACTATGTATGACAGGTTAGTTGAGAAAGGTATGAGTTAATAGGAAATAAGTAATATATAAATAAACAGGGCTTTTGCAATATAGCGTAATATGCTATGATGCAAAAGCTTTTGTTATTAAATAATATGTATTACCATTTACCAGAAAAAAGCATAGCTGTGAATGTCGAATAATGTTGATAAATGCAAGAATTCATAGTAATGTTGAGGTATAAATAAAAGCAAATAAAATCAAATCTATAAACTGTACCCAGTATATAGTGATGTAATGTTAAAAAAGTATTTATAGTGCGGAAAGGAGAAAACGGTGTACATTGAACTTACACCGTGGGATGAAAAATGAAGAAAAATAGAATAAGACTTAACAGTATTCAGATTAAACTTATTTCTGGTATTGTTACAATTTGTTTAATACCCTTATTGGTCTTAGGTGCTGGAGCATTTCTCCAATCAAAGGCAATATTGGAAGAAAAGCTGAAAGTAACCAGTATGCAGACCCTTACACAGATGAATAATAGTTTGCAAGAGTATTTTTATGGCATGTCAGCGTTGGTCACTATTACAGCAGAAAATTACCATCTGATTCATGCGGAGGAAGGGGACAATCAGTCTTACATATATGACTTGTTAAAAAGTGTGAAGGAGAGCAGTGAAGACATT
>JAFACO010000163.1 GCA_023425485.1 Bacillota bacterium | reverse complement strand
CCCCATACTCATTCAATGTCTTATGTATGGTATTTCCTGAAGCATCATCGCCAATTATAGCGTGAAACACAGTGTCAATTCCCAGCTTTTGCAAACTGATGGCTTTACCGCTTCCAGTAGAGCCAATTGTTTTATAGGCATCCTCACTGAATATAGTAGCAGACTTTTCAGATGGAAACTTATCTAAATGAATAATGGAATCAAGGCTAGCTCCACCTACTACAAAGGCTTTCTTCATATTCCTTCTCTCCTTTTAAAGAGTTTTTTCCAATTTAATAATTATGTTCAATTCGATAGTTATCGAATTTACAAATGTAGTATAACATGCTATAATCTGTTTGTAAAGTACATCGAACAGGAGTCAAACAATGAACATAAAGTATCATGAAAGTTTTGAATTTATTACTGCCTTATATGCTTTAGGGCAGGAAAAGCTAATTCATAATCTGATTCAATCTAAACCATTAGCTAAGGACGATAACACCTTTAATTTTATTTTAAAAAAGATTAAAAAAATAACTCCTTCTGAATTGCAAAAGGAGATCAAATATTTTTTTAACTTGGACGGAATTGGTTATCTCATCTACAATATTATATTTTATAAGGAACAAACTGTTGAGGAATTGTGTCTTAACGATTTTATCAAAGAAGTCAAGCAAATAACACTTGATGAGGCTTCTTCCTTTTTGATTTCCAGTAATTATGATATTGGTTATTCAAATTCTCCTGTAACCGATAGCTATCATAAACTATCTGAATTACTTAGCCAGTCAATATTGCCGGAAAAGGGAAGACAAGAACGCCTCAAAGAGTTTAGTGAAAGTCCCGAAAAACTAAATGACCTTAAAAATACAGTAATTACATTCTATTCTGATATCTATCTAAAAATAAAAAGTGAAATTGATGAACTCTGCAGCCAGGGCGTAACACTCTACAACAAAATAAACTCCGAAAATTCAGAATCATTTTACAAGTACTATCTTGGCGGGATTAACGAATTGACTGACGAAGACTATGTCCACATCTCATTTTTTTCACAATTGGGTGTCCATCATTATCAGAGTAAGTGGCAGAAAAAACACTGTGTCATTCTAGGCATACGTAATTGTGACTTAGTATCAAATATTAGCAGCTTTCATCAAATATCCTACTTTCACAAGGTTTTTTCCGATGCTAAACGTCTCGAACTAATATCCTTTATTTCACAGAAACCATACTATGGTCAGGAATTGGCTGCCAAGCTTAATTTAGCTCCTTCCACTACCTCGTATCATTTAAATCTACTGATGGATTTAAATCTAATAATCACTACCAGGATAAATAAAAAGGTGTTTTTTAGCTTTAATCAAGAGGAGTACCAGCGGTTGAACAACGAATTTAATAAAATCATGTTTCCATAAACATATAAAAAGCAAGAAATGTAACGATACCCAGTTACCTTTCTTGCTTTTCTATCTCCTGCTCACTGCTTTCTGGAAAAAACCGGTGACTTCATTTAACTGCATTACTAAAAGGAAGCTGAAGTAATTCCTTCTGCTCTTGCATATAAGAAATTCCAATATTTTGCATGATAAGAACCGCCTCTAATAATTGAACTCCTCTATCAGTCAAATAGTATTCCACATGGAGCGGATAACCTTCTTTGGTTATTTTATTTATAATTCCAAACTCCTGCATTTCCTTTAACTGTTGTAGCAGCATCTTTTCTGAAATACCCTTAATTCCGTTCTTTAACTCTGTAAATGTCTGTGTTCCATGTCGAAGCTGAAAGATTAAAATGGTTTTCCATTTTCCTTTTACTAAGTCATGTACAATTTCTAACGGACATGTATAATTATCACGAATTTTCATTCCTAGCCTCCAACCAAACATCAGCTTTGCATACATTTGCAAAGGTTCCATGAAGTGCAGCCATATAAGAATGCTGTACTTGGCTTGCTGTAATAGTATTACCCTCCCACTGTAAATCTCTAGTTGCACAAGCATCTTCAATCAATGTAACTGAATACCCGTAATTACTCGCTCTTCTAACTGTTGTATCAATACACATGTGAGTCATCATACCACAGATAATCAAAGTATCAATATTTTTTAAATCAAGCTTTTCCTTTAAATCAGTTTCCTGAAAACTATCTGGTCTATGCTTGATTATTATTTCTTCGCCGACTAAAGGTTGCAGGGTTTCATGAAAATCTGCTCCAACCGTATCTGGCAGAAAAAAACTAGCACCTGGCCTTGTGTTTATATGTCGAACATGATAAATTGGCAATTGATGTTCACGAAAAAAATTAAGAACTTTTTTAGCTTTTAATGCTGCTTGTTCCGGTTCAAATAATTCATGCTTGCCACCTCTAAAATAATCATTCTGAATATCAATCAAGATTAATCCAATTTTCACTGTACTCCCTCTTTCACACAATAATTTTAATTTAATTATATTTTATAGTATAGGAATTGATTCGTAAATAACTTACTTTTTTGTAGGTATCAACAATTAAAACAACATTAGTTGTTCATACTTATCAGTCTCTGGAAATTGATGCAGGTAGGTGAAGACATCCGCTGTATTACTTATGATACCATGTTTACTACAGGTCCTATGAAATGTATTCATTAACTCTCTGTTATTGTCACTGACTAATTCATAAGCATATCCATATTTCTTCTGATACTTTTCTTTCAAACCAGGAAAATGCCGATCCAGTGCCTCATAATAATATTCCCGGTCCCCTTCTCTAAGTGTTACCCCCATATTGAAATTTATAATTCCATATACATTTGCTTTTACACAATAGTCTAAAATTCCTTCCATATTCTCCTTTGTATCATTTATAAAGGGTAAAATAGGACTTAGCCATACAACAGTAGGAATATTATTGTCACGCAGAATCTCTAAGACTTCAAATCTCTCCTTTGTTGTGGAGACCTTCGGCTCTAAGATTTTGCATAAATCTTCATTGTAGGTGGTTAGCGTCATTTGTACCACACATTTCGATTTCTTGTTAATACTTTTCAATAAATCTAAATCCCGAAGTATTCGACTGGATTTCGTCTGTATAGCAAGTCCAAATTCATATTGATCAATGATTTCCAAACACTTTCTTGTCAACTGTAATTTTTCTTCACAATGCATATAAGGATCACACATAGCTCCTGTTCCTATCATACATTTTTTTCTTTTGGATTGTAGACGCTTCTCCAAAAGCTCCGGTGCATTTTGTTTCACCTCAATATCTTCAAAATCATGGGTAAAGTTATAACACCGACTTCGACTATCACAGTAGATACACCCATGAGTGCAACCTCTATATACGTTCATTCCATTTTGTGCGGACAATATCCCTTTCGCATTTACAAAATGCATCTGAAACCTCCTTAATATAATTTCAGTATTGCTATCAATTTATCTTTAATCTGGGCCTTCAACTCTGTTGGCTCCAGGACCTCACAATTCTCACCGTAATTAATAATCTGATTTATGAACCATTCACTTTTAGGAAATAGTCCTTCTATTAAAAAGCTCCCGTCTGGTAGTCTTTGATAGGTTTCAAAATCGTCAAATACTCGATATGCTACTTTTTTATTTATCTTTAGACACACTTTCATATGTTCAGCTTTATCCAAGCTATTATCATAATTTAATATGTTTTTTGGACATCTCCTAGTAAAGGTGTCTTTTAAAATAATTATATTATGTAATCTTTTCAATTTGAAGAAACGATAATCTTCTCTCATTTTACAATATCCATATAGATACCAGGATACTCCCTTGAACACTAATTTCAGTGGCTCAATCGTTCTGTTAAGCTCTTCTCCTTTTTCACTAGTGTAACGACATTGAATCACTTTCTTCTCCAATATCGCTACTTTTAGGTTTTGAAAAAGAGTAGCTTCTCTTTTTCCATCGGACCAAAATCCAAAGTCCACTTCAATCCAATCGGCATCCATACCCCCAAATAGATTACTCAGCTTTTGCAAAGCCAAATCCTCGTCTTCTAAATTTACCGACTTTATTGCATGCAAGGAGGATAATATCTCTTTTCGTTCTAACTCTGTTATAACCGTTTTATCAAGTACAAAATCAGATAATAAAGAAATTCCTCCACCTTTCCCCTTACTCATATACACAGGAATTCCTGATTCTGCAAGCGTCTCAACATCTCTATAGATTGTTCTGGTAGACACTTCAAAACGTTCTGCTAGTTCTTTTGCTGTCACGCTTTCTTGCTGTAATAATATATATATAATTTCAAACAATCTGCTAATCTGCATAATCCTCCCCGTGATACTAATTTGGCACCTATAATTTGTAATATAAGCTAGAGGAAACAAGCTACACAAGTTACTAACAGCTATAAACAGCCATTAGTTAGCAGCTGAACTTCTCTTTACTCTTACTTAGATTATACAACAAATAATATGACATCAGTGTGTCATATTAAAATATCATATAAGAATTTTTATTACCACAAGGATGGCTTGTCTATAAAGTAATAATGAATCTAAAAATAAACACTGACATTTATTGCTAAATGCTGTATAATAGAAGTGAAATTCAACTAAGCTAATACTAGTTACAAATATGTTTTGGGGAGACACTTTCACCTTGAAGAAAATAACTATTTTTTTAATTATATTTTTATCTTTTATTTTATTAAGTTGTGACAGTAATGATAATACATTAAAAGATATTAAAGCCGATACTTACTTTATTTCTTACAAAGATAGTATTATTTATATTTCTAATGGTAGGGT
>JAFACO010000030.1 GCA_023425485.1 Bacillota bacterium | reverse complement strand
AATTTGAAGCTAATATAATTTGATACATATTAATCCCATCCTTTCGTATTAGTGCATTATTGTTATAATTTGTACTCCAGTCTTTTCTTTCATTATAATAGTAATCTTTTTTATGTAAAGGGTATCTGCATCTCTTTCCTATCCTATACACATCTAAAAATGTATTTTTATACTTTTTTCAATTTTGTTCTTGCATAATAATGAGATGTGTTGTATATTTAATCAAAAGTAAAATGCTTATTGGTTCCAAATACCGCCTAACTGAACTTCTCGTAAGGTAATGAACCGATATAAATAATTAGGAGGATGTTAATATGAAGGAGAAAGTAATTCTTGCCTATTCCGGTGGACTTGATACTACCGCTATTATTCCTTGGTTGAAAGAAAACTATGATTATGAAGTAGTGTGTGTTTGTATTGATGTTGGACAGGGAAATGAACTTGATGGTTTAGAGGAACGCGCGAAATTGTCTGGAGCAACTAAACTATATATTGAAGATGTCGTGGACGAATTTGTTAACGATTATGTGCTTCCTTGCGTGAAGGCTAATGCGGTTTATGAAAACAAGTACCTGCTTGGTACCTCAATGGCTAGACCAGTAATTGCAAAAAGACTTGTTGAAATTGCAAGACTTGAAGGAGCTACCGCTATTTGCCATGGTGCAACTGGTAAAGGTAATGATCAAGTGCGTTTTGAATTGACTATTAAGGCACTTGCTCCTGATTTAAAAATAATTGCACCCTGGAGAATTTGGACCATGGCTTCTCGTGAGGAGGAAATTGAATACTGTGAAAGTCATGGAATTCACCTGCCCTTTTCTGCGGATAATAGTTATTCCCGCGACCGAAATCTTTGGCACATCAGCCATGAAGGGTTAGAACTCGAATTTCCCTCCCAAGCACCGAACTATGACCATTTGTTAGTTCTTGGCGTTTCACCCGAAAATGCTCCTGATGAAAGTGTTACGCTTACTTTAAGCTTTGAAAATGGCATTCCTACTGCTCTTGATGGTAAGAAAATGTCGGCAACAAATATCATAAAGGAATTAAACGAACTTGGTGGAAAGCACGGCGTAGGAATTGTTGACATTGTAGAAAATCGTGTAGTTGGCATGAAATCCCGTGGGGTTTATGAAACTCCAGGTGGTACGATATTGTTAGAAGCACATATGCAGCTGGAAGAGCTAATTCTAGATCGTGCTACTCTTTCTGCAAAAAAAGAAGTTGCTAACCGTTATGCAGATATCGTTTATGAAGGAAAATGGTTTACTCCTTTAAGAGAGGCTTATCAGGCATTTATTGACGTAACACAGCAATATGTAACTGGTGAAGTAAAACTGAAGCTTTATAAGGGTAATATTATTAAACAAGGAACTACCTCTCCTTACTCCTTATATAACGAAAGCATCGCATCATTTACTACTGGTGAGCTATATAACCATAAGGATGCAGAAGGCTTCATTAATCTCTTTGGTTTATCACTAAAGGTACGGGCTATGAACATGGCAAACATAAATAAAGAATAAAATCAGAAATCTCCAGCAGGACGTTACTTCCCAATGTGGAAGCTATCCTTGCTGGAGATTTCTAAATACCTTATTTAAGAAATCAATTATTCTATACTCATATTCCTCAGGCTTCTTACAATAACAATCTGCATGCTTTGCTTTGGCAACTAAATAAATCGCTTTATTCTTGGGTTTTGCGTCATACATCTCTTTGGACATACTAGCTGGAACCATGTTGTCAATTTTACCATGGATGAAGAGAATGGGTGTATCCGTTTGGCTTACCACCTTAATTGGTGATACCTGCCGAAACCAGCAGCCAGCTCTTAAATACATAATTGCGCTTTCTATGGGAATAAGAAAACAGGGCAAGTGATAAAACTGCTTTAATTGATGCCGTAATAACTGATCTAAATCAGAATATGGACAATCTGCGATAACACCTTTTACTCTATCATCAACTTCCAGATGCAATAAAACCGTCGCTGCACCCATGGATTCTCCGTGGGTAATAATCTTACAGTCATCACCATATCTCTTATAACACCAGTCAACCACATTAATTAAATCGTATTTTTCATAAAACCCCATGCTTGTCAATGCTTTCCCGCTGTTACCATGATTTCTATGATCATAAATTAATACATGAAATCCTAATTTTAAGAACAACTCCATGTATTTAATACTGCCATATCTTGCATATCCAAAACCGTGACAAAGGATGACAATTTTCAAGTCCTTATTATCTTCAGCCTCTACCAACTCACAGCACAGTGGATATCCATAATCGGATACAATAGTAAAGTTCTCTTTCTTTCGTTCGTTATATATTTCAAAGTCAAACTTCTTACAGTCCTTCTCCCTTTGTAATCCTTTTTTATAAGACAACATACGTGGTTTCATCAATAGATTGGACAATAACCACATAAATTCTAAAAACCAAAGAACAACGAATTTAATCATAATAACCATGCCTCTCTAGGTGTTGACCTTGAAAAAATGATATAAGGTGCAAAACATTGTACACCTTATATCATCAAATCTGTTACTTATATTTATTCCCAAATCCAAGGTATTCCATACTCTAGGAAAACATGTTCTTCGTATTAATAAGATTAAGTATCCCAATAATAAATCCTTCATTCCTCTGTGCTCTTTGCCGGTATAAAACTGTCAAAGATAAACAGATCGTAATACTTGCCACTTTTATCATACTGTTCCTGAGTTTGAATGGTCCAGGCAACAGATTTAACTTTGTACAATTTACGGCAAAGGGTAAAGGACAGACTATCCTTATATACATGGTGGTAGGCAATAAAATCTGGTTTTGCGAGAAAGTTCAGCAACAAATATTTGATTAAAAGGTGCTGAAGTAGATTACCGGTTATTTTTTCTCTAAGGAAATCTGTTGATAGCTGACCACGAACCACCCCAGGCAAATGCTTTTTATACCAGATAAGTGCTAATGTATTAAAGGACTGAATGCAATATACCCCTTTATAATCCATCAGGGTATCTGCTACCACTTTACAAAGCTTCGTCGTTATTAATGGGGCTTTTAATTCAATTATAATTGGTACTTTTGAGTTAACCACTTTAAGTACCTGTTTCAATGTAGGTATCTTCTCTTTGGAATGAAAAAGAGAATACTTACTTATCTCCACATAGGTTAGTTCTGTTACTTTATATGCAACACCACATGCTCTCTGCAGATTACGGTCATGAAAAATGATTGGCACCATATCTTTGGTTAACTGTACATCAAGTTCTATTCCATATCCCTGTTCCACGGCCAAATGAAAAGCTTTGAGCGAGTTTTCTGGAGCTGCACCTTGGTTATCATGTAAACCACGATGCGCATATAACCATCCATCCAATTTGTTGCTCTTGGGATTGCGTTTTAGGTTTGGCATAATGGCTAGTAAATATAAAATAATGAGAACAATAAAAATAATCACTGCAATTAGAAAAGCTGGATTCATAAATACCTCCTTTTCTCACTTACTTCGCATGGTTTGTAAATACATATGCCCCAATTCCAACAGCAATGGTTAAATTGAGGGAATCCACCTCCGGTGACTGTGGAATAAAAATACTTGTGCCAATTTTAGAGAAGGAGGAATCCAACCCGGTTGCTTCATTTCCAAATACGAGGGAGTACAGCTTTGATTTCGGGCATTCTTCCAGAGTTAACGTCTTTTCTCCATCCAGCATAAAGGTGAAGATATCATGGGTACCATATTGTGCTTGATAATCCTCAAAGGTATTAAAATGTCTAAGATTTAGTCGAAATAGTGCCCCCATAGAGGAACGGACTGTCTTAGGATGAAACACATCTGCCCCAGGT
>JAFACO010000514.1 GCA_023425485.1 Bacillota bacterium | reverse complement strand
CCTATGATATTAGTAAAAACCAGACGAATATGCTTGAGATGCAGACAGTTGTTCAGGTAAATAAAAGTGCTGCGCAGCTCTTAACCATTTCGGAGTATAATTTAAGTGAACTTAGAAAAATTAGTCACGATATTAATAATCAGTATTCTTATATGAATCTGCTACTTCAAAAAGGAGAGTATGAGGAATTGAAGAGTTATTTTTATGAGCTTCAAGAAAATCTTTCTATCAATGTCTTACCTATTGTGGACTGTGGAAACCGTGTATTAAATTCTATTTTGAACATGGAAAACACCAAAGCTAAGGAAGCTGGGATAAAACTTGAATTTAAGATTGCAGTACCCCATGAGCTGCCCTTCAGTGAGTTGGATCTTTGTAATCTGCTTACCAATGTTATCGATAATGCCATCGAGGCCTGCAAAGCTGAGCGGATTGAAAATCCGGTAGTAAATATTGCGATGTATCTCAATGGGGATTATTTATTTGCAAGTATCATCAATCCAACTAAATTGGAAAAATCTTTTTTGGATAAACCTGTAGTTACAAGTAAGGAGGACAAACTCCAACATGGAAAGGGTATGAGCATTGTGAGGCAGATTATCGGGAAATATAACGGACACTCCAACCTTAAGATTGAGGATGGAATGTTCCACATGGAGTTCCTCTTAGATATGTATTCAGCAAAATTGGGAGGAAAGTGATGAGCGACAAGTTAAAAATAGCTGTTTGTGATGATGAGAAAAGATTTGTTACTATTATATCCGCTTCAGTGGAGTCCATCTTTAAGGTTTTAAACATTGAGGTGAGTATGGAGTCATTTTTTATGCCGGGGGAACTTTTAGATAAGTTAAAAACCAAATCCTATGACCTTATTTTTCTAGATATTAGTATGCCGGGTATGGACGGGATTGAACTAAGTAAGACAATTGGCTCTTTAAGTAGAGGAATGAAAATTGTATTTGTTTCTAGCCGGTTGGAGCGGGTGTTTGATACCTTTCCTGTCCAACCTTTTGGATTCGTGCGTAAAAATAGGTTTCTGGAAGACCTTAGCGACGTTATTAACCGCTTTGCAGAGCAGTTAGACCAAAGAGGTGAGGAAGCAAACTTAGCTTACTTTAAGGGTCAAAATGGAACAATCACCATTGACACAGCGCATCTTAAATACATTGAGTGCCATAAAAATACTCAGCTTTTGCATGTTCAGAACGCGGAGAAAGTGCACAAACTATACCTACGTATGGAAACTCTGGAGACTGAGCTTAAGCACTTAGGATTCCTACGGATTCATAAAGGATACCTGGTGAACAGTAAATTTGTCAAGCGCTTTAATAGTAAGACAATAATACTGATGACAGGAGAGGAACTTCCCGTGGGGAGGAGTCGCCATCACGAGGCAATGGGAGAGTATCTAGCCTTTATCAGTCGTGAAGGCACTTCAATTATAGGGAAATAGCTTCTTTAAAATTAATTATTTTAAAGTTTTTTTTCGTTCAGGAGAATTACAATGTTTAAAATTGCCATAGTCGAAGATGACATAATGTATATTAAACAACTGTCGGAGTATGTAAGAAGATATGCTGCCGAAAACCAGGAGAATATTGATATTAGAATATTTTCTGATGGTATAGATATCGCTGATAAATATAAGGCGGATTATGATATTATTTTTATGGATATCCAGATGAAGATTATGGACGGGTTGAAGGCAGCGCAGAACATTAGAAAATTGGATGAAAATGTTATTATCATTTTCTTAACGAATATGGCACAGTATGCAATACAAGGATATGCTGTAAATGCTATGGATTTTGTATTAAAACCTTTATCTTATTTTGCCTTTTCCGAAGAGTTAGCAAAGGCAATCAGAAGATTAAAGGAACGAGTGCAAGCCTATACTACAATTAAAAGGGAGACAGGTATACTACGTCTGGAAATCTCGCGGATTACATATATTGAATGCTTGGGACATAATGTAGTGTTTCACACCAAGAATAATTCCTATGAATCAAGGGCAACCATGAAAAGCATAGAACAGCAAATGACCAAATATAAGTTTTTCCGTTGCAACAGTGGATACATAGTTAATTTAAGGCATGTGGAAAGTGTAGATCAGAATATAGTAACCGTATCCGGACATAAACTTCAGATAAGTCGTCACAGAAAAAAATATTTTATGTACGCTTTGACCGACTATGTTGGAGGGTGAGGTAAATTGAAAAATTTAGATTTTTAATTTACTCAAGAAAGGATGGTTACTTATATGACTGTAACTCCGGATATACCTAGATTATACACTGCATTTGCCGAATGGTCAGCTTGCTTGGTTTATATCTTAATTATGGGAAAACGCTTTACCGGGGTTAAACTTATCGTTCTCATTGGAGTAATGTTCCTGTTGCAGTGTGCCTTGCAACTTCTAAATGGTGCACTTCCTTTAACGTTATGGTTACCTGGTATGTTGGCAGCGATGATACTCATGTATCTTAATATTTACGCGTGCTGCAATATTTCACTTCTAGATGCAGGAGTTTGTTGTGCAAGAGCCTTCGTACTAGCTGAATTTGTTGCTTCTTTTGAATGGCAGATCTATATATTCTTTGCAGAGAGAGGTCTATCGGCAACATGGATTCCCGTGTTCTTCCTGTTGGTTTTTTACGGTGTGATATATTGCATTATCTTTATATTTGAAAATAATCATATGCAAAAAGACAGAAAATTTGGGGTGACCAAAAGAGAAGTATTTAGCTCCATATTAATAGGTCTCGCAGCCTTTAGCATGAGTAATATAAGTTTTATTTATCAGAACACGCCTTTTAGTGCAGATATGGGAATGGGTATCCTGTATATTCGAACGTTAGTTGACTTTGCGGGTTTTGTTATGCTTTTTGCACAGCAGGATAAATGGCAGGAACTGCATACGCGCCAAGAGCTAGATGCGATTAACCATATACTGAAACAGCAATATGAACAGTACCAGTTATCCAGAGATAATATAGAATTGCTCAACCATAAATATCATGACATGAAGCATCAAATCAGCGTAATACGCGCAGAAGATGATCCAATAAAAAAGGAAGCCTACCTGGAAGAAATGGAGTCTGGCATTAGATTATATGAAGCACAGAATAAAACAGGAAACAGTGTTTTAGATACGATACTTACAAGTAAAAGTATGTATTGCGTACAGCATGATATAAATTTTACCTGTGTGGCTGACGGCAGTCTATTGGACTTTATGGAGGTCATGGATATTTGTACTGTGTTTGGTAATGTTCTGGATAATGCAATTGAAAGTGTGGAACAACTTCGTGATTCTAGCTTACGATTAATTCGTGCAGCTGTGTTTGCGCAGAACAATTTTTTAATGATTCGAGTAGAAAATTATTGTGAAACAGAACTGACCATGGACGATGGACTTCCGGTAACGACCAAAGGAGATAAGCGTTATCATGGTTATGGAATCAAAAGTATGCGATACACTATAGAGAAGTACGAAGGAAGCTTGACCATACATACTGAAAATCATTGGTTTACAATAAGAATTTTGATTCCGATACATTAATTAGCACCCTATTCTAATAGGATCCTCCAGAAGTAGACATGGTAAATAACCAAAATCTACTTATGGAGGATCAAATCAAATGGATAGGGTCTAATTATGTTACAAAGGCAACTAAGCAGTTATTGAGGGTTACTATAGAATGGCTGGATATGGATTATTTCATTATTAAAATAACATCTCGAAGGAAGATTGTAAGGGAAGCAGATGCATATTATGCTCTTAAAAATACAGATTGTGACAAGAAGGTTCACAAAGAAAATTAAAATGATATGATGTAGTCGAAGATTATAGAAGTTGTTAAACAGGTAATCGAAGGAGGGCACGGATATAGTTTAACGACAACAGTAATTTATTATTAATTCTTACGGAACAATAAATGGAGGTAAAGATGAATAAATTATTTGCTGGACTCATAGGAGTATGGAAGAATTATAAGGAGAAACATCCAAATATCGCACAGTTTCTCGTATTCTTTATGCTAAGTAACGGAATTACTGTATTACAGATGATCTTAATGCCTTTAATAAAAAGTGCCTTTGGTCATACAGCGCTGGTGGAAACAAGTTTTCAAGTGTTTCAGGTAGGTCGAAACTTTGATGGTAGTGACTATTTTGTATTTAATTATGCGGCAGGGTCAATTGGTTCCGGTGGCGGTGGTGGTTTGGCATATTTTTTGGCTGTTCAGATAACACTGGGTATCGCCCAAATTATTAACTTCTTTGCACAGAGAAAGATTACATTTAAATCCAACAGTAATATCTGGAGAGCAGCGTTTTGGTATGTAATTGCATATATTCTTATATCTATTGGTGCGGCAGCGCTTCAAGGGTTATACAAGGCACCGATTTATAACTTATTTATGAATACTTGGGGAATGGGCTCTCTCGGTGAAACAATTGCAGACTTTATGACCATGATTATTAACTGTGCAATTTCCTTCTGGGTGTTCTTCCCGATCTTTAAGATAATATTTAAACAGGAAGAGACGAAATAATTTGCAAGAGGATGTGGACATATGAAATTATTATCAATTGTTATACCTTGTTATAATTCACAGGCATATATGAAAAAATGTATCGAGTCCTTATTACCAGGAGG
>JAFACO010000513.1 GCA_023425485.1 Bacillota bacterium | reverse complement strand
TGTCAGAGGTGTCCTTACCGATACTAAGTAAATAACTTTCCTGCTCACCTAAATCAATACCTACTTCACTAGTTTCTCTTTCGAGAATTCCGCTATCCTCAAGACCAGCTAAATATCCTTTAATAGCAGAAATGAGTAAGCATTTATTGTCATAGCTGTTCGCATATTTACCAATATAGTTATCTTCCACAGTTTCCTTAATATCTTTTCTAATCATGTCTTCTGCTTCAACATTCTTAATCTTCTTAATTGCTTCACCCTTGTCCTGGGTTGTGGTCTGAAGGGAATTAACCCCGCGGCCCACCTTAACCTTTTCACCATCATAAAAGATAATGAATTCTCCGGAATCAATTGCATCATCCATTTCATCCTTGGTTAGTCTGTCCACATCTGAAACCTCTGAAAGAGCTGCATAAGTACAAGAGATCGTCATTGGTGTACCTGCGATGATACCAGCAATTCTTGAGCAATATTTCGCAGCTGTGTATTCTTTTGCCCCATCTGTAATGCCTTCTGTCGTAAAGTTAACGATTGCCTCGCTATCTGCAGGTGTATTGGGAAGAACTGCCTTAGGTGTAAAGCCTGAAGCTCTTTGTTCCTTAACCCAGTTGACAATCGCAGTGCATTCCTCCTGTGTAATATCCTGTGGTCCAGCAAGATAATCAAAAGTCTGTGTCTCCATATAAGTCAATGCATCCGTTAAGTTCGCAGCATCAGCTGGCAATACGTATACAATAACTTTTCTTGGTGGGTTTATGTATCCGGTGAAAGCTCTTTCGATATAAGCTTTATTCTCTGCTCCTAAGCTTTCTGGAATCTGTGTGCTGCTGGTTAAAGTATGTCCTCCATTTGCGTTAACATCTCTAAGAATCAATGCCACAACTCCTTTTTCAGAACGCGCAATTGTACTTGCAGCTTTTGTGGAAAAAACGATATTAATACTTGGTAATTTCATAATTATTCCTCCTGTATTCTTGTTTTAACCGATGCAATAAGAGGTTCTTGTGCCTCTTCCTCGGTTCTGTTATCAAAATATTCAATTTGTAAATCTATGTAGGCTCTGTCCGACTCCATTCCCCCTACACTACTTAACGCTTTCATAAACCTATCACCAACTTCAAGATATCCGCGTGAAAATATTTGAAAGATACCATCTTGCATATCTGCCAATTCTTCCGGATTAAAGCGGTAATAGCTATCTGCTGGCGAGAAGCATGTAATTGTAAAATAAGCCGTTCTTTCTACCGTTGTTCGGCTCATATCGATTTGACTTAATCGTACAAATTCGAGCAGAAAGGAGGGCCGTAAAAAATCCTTGGGACATGCTTGTATGTAGACCGCAGCCTCAGGGAATTTTGTTATAATTAAATTGTTTATTGCTGTAAAAATTTCATTTCGCTTAACTATTTCTATCCCTCCAATTTCTGAAGTATTTCATCAATATAATATTCAATCTTTGCTAGTGCATTAGATTCCGTAGCATTTATGGTGGTTTTGTTGTTTCGGGTGTCATTTAACTTCTCATTGACGTCCTTCTCCATATCGCCTAATTTATCACGAAGTGCCTGACGTTTTCGTGGAACCTCTTTTGCTAAAACCTTTAGCTCTTCGCCTAAGCCTTTTAACGCTGAAAAGTCAATACTTTTCATTAGGTATCCCCCTTAGCCACGATTTCATATTCATTACTATATTCATTTAGAGTTTGGGAGGTTGCCACTGTAAATGCAGCATTCTCAATGGTTACCAAGTCTCCTGCTCTTAGCTCAATAGCTTTATGTGTTACAAGAAGATATCTTGTCTCTGAAACTGCCATTGGTTTTCCTTGAATATAATCCTGCTTCTTAGGAATCAGACATCCTGGAAAGATTATTGTTGAATTCTCCTCATAATATGGTCGATTTAAGTCATTCAATTTAAGCTTTTCCGTACGCTCTACTCTGCACGTCTTTGGTTCTATTAGTGCCGCTGTCACCTCATAATACCTGCAATCAATTGTATTGATGTCAACTATAAAGCAATGCTTTCCTTGCCATCTGATGGCATTGTGCAGAGATATATTGTTATTATTACGGATTATAAACTTAATTGTTTTTACACCCACACCAACTTTTGAAAATTGATTGCCTCGTCTTAGCTGCTCCACTTTTGACCACAGGCTGATTGTTTGTGTCCATACATATGTATCTTCATTTTGGTTAAGTGTTAATATAGATATCTTTTCTTTTAATTTACCTGCATTCATAATTCCTCCTTGGTGTGGCTAAGCACTCGGTGTATTATTCGGTAAACCTTTTAATTGCAGGACAATAGCATCCAGGCTATAAGATAAATTCGTATACGGTTTATCGCTTTGTATCATCCTATTGTCATACCAGTGTGCTACTAACAGTTTTACAGCTAAGGAGTACAACTTCATATCGTAACTTACTTGCACACCTTCATTAGCTAAAAACTCTTCGGCCGCTTTTTGGAGTTCTTCGATTAGATTATTTTCCTCATTGTCAGTGACCCTTAAATAACTTTTTAATTCATTTATGTCCATGAATTTTTCCACCTTCTTTAGCTTGTATCAATTGATTCTTTGGGTTTGGAACAATGTTAATTTGCTTTGATTTTAATGGATTATTTGCTATGATGCATGCCATCCATAATTGAATTTATTGTGTTTTACTCGTAATGCTTGTAATAACATTTTAAAATTCATGAATTTCTTCTTCCTATATCTACGGTTTTATACGAGTATTCCATCTCTTGATATGGTGCCTGACCTTGTTCTTTTACGTCTTTAAGCAGGAAAAAGACCAATGATTTTCTATATAAAATCGCAGCTCCTATTAATAAGGTGATAGGAGCTGGAGGTTACTGGGATGATGTGGGATGCTAGGATATAATGAATTATTACTGTTATCATTTACCCCTTCTCTAAATTTTACATATCCAGTTTCTTAACTCAACCAATGTTAGAAGTTTATAGTAAGGGATGAAAAGATGTTATACTATGAAATAAACAACTAGTTCTATACATCATACGTTTTTGTAACCTAATAAATTAAAGCACCCCGGAGGATGCTTTAATTTATTAGGTATTATATTTAAGTTATTGTTTTCCATATTGCTATTATACCCGGTTCTATTGTGATTTGTGTTCCAAACCTATCATTTATATAGTGGACCATTTTGTAAAATATTTCTCCATCAAGAAAGGAATGCTTTATTCAGAATAAATATATAAATTTGCTGAAAAATTATTCTTTACATCTCAACTGCTCAGCCTGTAAGTCATAAACCTGCCGTATTTAGTAAATACACAAAAAGGCCAAACCTTCTAATGTCCAATATGATTATTTCATTTAGTAACCCTCTTTCATTTATGATAGATAACGTTCTAATATATGATCTAGGGTCACAAAATACAACTCAACTCCTTATTTATTAGTTCGCAGTTGTAACCTATTCCGCATTAATTAGCCCAACTAACTCGGTGTATTGCACATCAGTGATACGATTATTCATTAAGAAAATATCGCACATTGTTAGTATTTCTTCGTCTGTCTTTTTTCCTTGTGGGATTATTTTTTTCATATTATCAAAGGTATTCATTTTCTATTTCCTCCCCTCGCTATACTAAACCTAGTTCTAGTAATGATACTCTGTAATCTACGTCTACTGCAAGTTCTACTTGCTGTATTTCCATAAGCTCAATTCTTTGTTCTTTTGAAGGGTTTGATAAAACAATATTCTCGCCATCGTAAAACAAACCATCTGTATAAGTGTTACCAATTTGCACAGGTGTCAACGTGGTATCCACAGCAAAAGCCTCATCACCGTATGACATCCTTGCTATACTATTGGCTACCTCATAGTTATCACACACAATAATATTCTGAATAGTATTTATATCCTCTATAGGACTAATTAAACTGAATATCTGATTACACCACATAAAACTCTCCTTTCTAAAATTTATTGTTTTGCCCATCTTATAATTGCGATACCTGAACCACCATCGCCACCTGGACGGAAACTTGCGGTAGTTCCACCTTCACATCCACCGCCACCGCCACCGCCACCAGTATTAACAGTACCCGATGCACCTGGTGCATTCCAACCTCCATTACCGCCACCGCCAGCACCACCAACTCCAGGATACCAAGTGATATTTCCCCCACCGCCACCACCTGCATATATTGTGTTAGAGGTTTCTGCAAAAGCACGAGTTGTAGTTCCTTGCCCAACACCACTTGGCTGAAGTGATACATAAGATTCAGTCTGTAAATCAGTAGCATTTCCTCCGTTTGTACCTCCATGCCCTGAAATGTAGTAACCATAGGAACTGCCGTATCCACCACCAGATCCACCATCACCACCCTTACCACCTACTTTTCCACCATTTGCGGATAACATGCTTCCAATTGAAGTTACACTTCCTACTGATGCAGCTCTGGAACTATAAACTCCACCAAGTCCACCAGCTCCAACTGTAATAGCTATTTGTTGCCCAGATGTTACAGATTGAGAGAGCTTAGTCGCTGTATAACCAGCTCCACCACCACCACCACCTGCTTCACCGCCACCACCACCACCGCCTACACAGAAGATGTCAATAACTGATACTCCATCTGGAACAGTCCAAATTTGTGATGATGTAAAAACTACTTGACCAGCTGGGACTTCACCAATAAAAGCCAGCCTAGCCAACCCATCAATTCCAACATATATTTTTTTTATTTTTCTAGCTACACCGCCTACTCCAACGTATGCTTTTTTACCTTTTCGTGCTACGCCTGACACACCAAAATAAATACCCTTAGCCATACACTATCTCCTATTCGTACACAACATAGAATGCACCATTTGCTAATGCAGAGGTACCAGCAGTCAAGTCCGTTGTGCTAGCTTGCATATTTCTCAATCTTAATGTCGCATAATCGGTACCCGCTGGAGCAGTTGGAGTG
>JAFACO010000495.1 GCA_023425485.1 Bacillota bacterium | reverse complement strand
TCAATCCCTTCCTCTTTAAAAAATGGTCTAACATTTCTTCTGACCAAAATAATTTATTGCGTACTATACAACGTTATATCATATTTTCAGTAAAAAATAAAGCAAAAAACAATAGTTCATAAAGTTTTCACCATTTGTAACTCGTTCCCATATTAAAATTTGTTCTTTGCCATCACTTTTCTAATACAAAAAAAGCCTCCATAAGATATATCATCTTCGGAGGCTTATAGGTTTATTCAATTTTTTTACTTAATTAAATCTTAATAAATCGATCAACATCCGTAACGAAGATAGTTGCACCACCAACATTTACAACAACATTCATAGAAGCATACTCAGCAGCTCCCACTGGATTAGAAATAATCTGTTGTCTTGGCCCGCATTCCTTTTTCACAAGGTCAATTACAGTATCTACTTTATCTTCTTCCGTACCAATCATAAGGGTTGTATTACCTTCGCGTAAAAACCCACCTGTTGATGCAAGTTTTGTCACATAAAATCCTTTTTTATTAAGGGCCTCTGTCACATAGCTACTATCAATATTACGAACAATTACATAGATTAGTTTCATAAAAAATCCCTCCTTTATTAATCCTAGTCATTGGAGTATATTAAGGCCTAATGTCCATATAAAAACCGTGTTCTTAAGTATTTGTACAGTTCAATTATAGTACAAAAATTAGCAAAAGTAAAGAAATTATGAAACCGAAGGGTATCTTATACCTTTTTATGGTATATGTCAGCTGAAATGTTATAACTTTATTTATATGCAAAACCTTGTCAATCTAATTGGAAACATATAGAATGTATTCATATTTATAACCGAAGGGAAGAAAACGTTATGTTGAATATGCGAGGTATAAGCTCGGTGCAGTAAGACAGCTATTGCAACGAGTATAAAGGCTGTCTGCCTTACTGCGCCATTAATGTTTTGTTAATTACTCATTTCATTAAAAGGAGCGGAAATATGAATAAAGACATCTTAAAATCAGTTTGGGAAACTGAAGAAAATGCGAGTTTTCAAGGTTGGGATTTTTCAAGATTAAATGGAAGATGGCAAGAAGAATCACTATCTTGGGATTATAAATCAATTGTACAAATGTATTTAAAACCGGATATGAGATTACTTGATATGGGTACCGGTGGCGGTGAATTTCTTTTAACCTTGGGCCATCCTTATACTAATACTTTTGCTACAGAAGGATGGGAGCCGAATTTTCTTCTATGCAAAGAGAAACTTGAACCTCTCGGAATTACAGTGAAAAGGGTATATGAAGATGACCAATTACCCTATGAATCAAGTTTCTTTGATATTGTTATTAACCGCCATGAATCCTATGACCTATCCGAAGTTAGAAGAGTTCTAAAACCCAATGGTTTGATAATTACTCAACAGGTGGGCGGTGGCAATAATTTTGATCTGTCCAGCAGATTAATTGATGGTTATACTCCCTCACATCCTGATATCTACCTAAAAAAACAAGTACAATTATTTGAAAGTTTTGACTTTCGAATAGAATATCAAAAGGAAGAGTTCCCAAAGCTTAGATTTTATGATACAGGTGCTATCGTTTATTATGCTAAGATTGTTCCTTGGGAATTCCCGGGTTTTACGGTATCTAATTGCATGGAAAAGTTATTAGATATACATTCTGAATTACAAAAACATGGATATTTTGAATGTCTTCAACAAAGATTTATCCTAGTTGCTACTAATATAAAATAATTGTAATATTTATTACCCAGCTCGAAAACCCCGGGTTTTTCTTGCTGCTTGATTCTAAGCAGTTATATAAGATTTTTTAAGGCGTGTCTTACACGCCTTTTAATATATTTAAAAATCTTTTTATTAAACCGCACATAAATCATTTGTAAACTGTTATTCACTATGAAAGGAGGTTAATCCTTTGTCCATGGACCTAGAAGAACAATACGATAAAATATACCGGTACTGTTATTTTAAAACTCATAATCAACAAGTTGCGGAGGATCTGACTCAGGAAACCTTCCTTCGCTATTTCAAACAAACATCCTATCTTAATAGGGGTAAGCTTCTTGCATATCTCTATACGATAGCCAGAAATCTATGCAATGACTACTTTACACTTAAGGTTAATGAGCCTATAGAAGAGGTTGCCGTATCCGATGATACTGCGGATAATTTGGTGGTTTCAATTGCCTTAAGACAAACCATTGAGAAATTGCCAGAGGACCAACAGGAATTAATATTACTTCGGTATGTAAATGACTTATCCATTGGTGAAATTTGTAATTTGGTTGGCTTATCACGATTCTCTGTATATCGAAGAATTAATAACGCCTTAAACCAACTAAAAATCTTACTTAGAGAGGAGGATTTCCGTTGAAAAAAGAGCTGAAAGAATTTATAAAAAAAGCCTATGCTTCACCCTTGCCACAACATAAAGACAGTTTTTTATATTCCCTGAACTACCCGAAAATAAAATGGTATGACTTTCTATTAAGTCAAATTGGATACATACGTAAAACAGTTTGGGTAACCTCGTTCCTATTATACTTGTCTGCAATTCTTATTAGTACACATTTGAATTACGATAATATAAAGCTCTTGTGGCCAGTATCAGCAATTCTTCCTTACCTTGCTCTTATTACAATTACTGAAACTGCACGTTCTGCTGTATACGGTTTATCAGAGCTGGAAATGACCACACGCTATAATCTTCGTGGTGTACTCTTATCAAGGATGGCTGTAATCGGAACCGGGAATTTTATTTTTTTATTTATGATAATTCCTGTTCTTGCCCATAAGATAGACCTAAACTTGTTCCACATTGGAATTTACTTATTGGTACCTTACTTATTAACTTGTTTTTTATGCTTCTGGCTTGTTAACAAAGTCAGAACGAAAGACTTTTCTTATTATTGTGCAGCAATTGCTATTGTTATAAGTGGCTGTGAGCTTTTTTTAAGTCAACTATATACGTTCATTTATGAGCAGCAATATCTTGTCCTATGGTTCTTTGCATCAATCATATTAACAATACTTTTAATCAAAGAGATTAAAAAGCTTATATTACACTCGGAGGCACTCATATGGAACTAATTCTTGATCGATTAACCAAACAATATAATAATTTAATAGCCGTAGATCGCCTTTCTTTAACCTTAAAAACTGGTGTGTATGGTTTGCTTGGAGCAAACGGTGCAGGTAAAACCACTTTAATGCGTATGCTATGTGGTATCCTCACTCCCACCAGTGGCGACGTCCACTTTAATCAAATCTCAGTTTCCACAGAGGAATATCGTGACGTTTTAGGTTATCTTCCTCAGGACTTTGGATATTATCCCGGTTTTACAGCTCTGGATTTCTTATGTTATATGGCTTCCTTGAAGGGCATTCCCAAGAAACGAGCAAAAGCAAAATCCCTGGAGCTATTAGAAATGGTTTCCTTAGAAAAGATGGCAAACAAGAAAATCAAAACCTTTTCCGGAGGTATGAAGCAGCGATTAGGTATTGCCCAAGCACTTCTAAATAATCCAAAAATATTAATACTGGATGAACCCACCGCAGGTCTCGACCCCAAAGAACGTGTCCGCTTTCGTAATATGATTTCCGCCCTAGGTAAGGATAGAATTGTATTGTTATCGACACATATCGTTTCCGATATTGAATTTATAGCTGGAACAATTCTTATTATGAAACAGGGACAGCTATTGCATCAAGGTCCTTTACAGGATATTATTCGTGTCATCGAGAATAAGGTATGGGAGTGTACCGTAAGCGTATCTGCATCTGATAGATTAATGCAAACTTGCTCTGTTATGAACATGAGACAGGAAGATAGCCAAGTATTTTTGCGCCTGGTTAGCGATCAGCCACCTTGTGAGAATGCTCTCGCTGTTGCAGCTACCTTAGAAGATCTTTATTTATATTATTTTAACGAGGTAAAAACCAATGAATAATTTAAAAACCTTAATTGGATATGAGTATAAGAAAATTTTCCTTCGTAAATCCACGTGGATTATAATAGTTATCGCTATCTTTATTACTTTACTTAGTTGTCTGGCTGACACCTGGGGTACCGTATATGTAGACGGCAAACCCGCCTACTCCCATTATGAAGAAATGATGACTGATGCAGAATACACAAGAGCTCTATCCGGCCGCATAATAGATGACGTCTTAATTGGTGAGATGCAGAGTGCTTACAATCGTGTACAAGACGTCCCCTTAGCTGGAGCAACAGATGAGTTTCAAACCTACGCCCGTCCCTACAGTTCCATTTATGCTCTGGTAAGAGGTATAACAAATGACGTGGAAGCAATAGACCCTACCTCTTTCTATGAACTTCGCAGAGAAAAAATGCTTGCTTTGTACCAACAAGCAAATTTATCCGAAGTAGAGATACAAAAACATTTAGAGAATGATGAAAGGGTAGATAAACCCTTGGTCTTTCAACATACCAGTGGTTATGAAAGTATTTTTGGCAAATTTTTTACATTGGGTTTATCCCTTACCTTTTTAGTATCTATCTGTCTTGCTCCGATATTTGCAAATGAGAATTCTGACCGAACAGCACAATTAATACTCACTTCCAGGTATGGAAAGAATAAGGCCATACTTTCAAAACTTATCACTGGAATTAGTTTCACTTTGATCTCAGCTGTTATTTTACTGCTTCTTCAATGTTTACCAATCCTGTACCTTCGTGGTTTTGAGGGATGGGACGCCCCAATACAGTTGGCATTAGTAACCCTTTCTAATCCCATTACTCTTTTAGAGGGAGTTCTTATTCTATGTGCATTAGTAATTATAGCTTCCATCTTAATAGCCTGCATCGTAATGTGTTTATCAGCTAAACTTAAGAATGCTTTTGGTGTAATTACAATTATAAGCATCTTTACAATGATTTGCCTGTTTCTAAATGTTGCAGATCAATACCGTTTTCTTTCACAATTAATTGATATTCTACCACTTAGAGTAACGAGTGAGAACTCAATATTTACAGACTACTTTTACGTTGTATTTAATCATTGTTTTACGACCTATGAGATAGTACCTGTTATTTATGGATTTCTGGCCATCCTACTGCTAGTGTTTAGCTATCAAAGTTTTAAAAACCAACAAATAGGATAACTGGTTCAAAAAAAGAGTTACTGATGAGCATATTTCTTGCTCAACAGTAACTCTCTTAATGTTTTATTATATTGATAGCTTATTAAACAACTAAAATCATCATTAACTAATAATTGTTATCTTAACTCTGTTAATCTACAACTTCTCAACTCCAAGGGTAACCTCTTCACCATTTAAGTTCCAGCCTTTAGTAAAGCCTTGTGCATCAGTAAAGATTAATTCTTCTGCTAGCACTTCATTCTTAATCTCTTCTGCATTACGAAGCATGATTTCCTTAATTTTATCATTGCCGCTTTGAGAAACACGAATGTGGTCCATTACCTCAAAGTTAGCTTCTTTACGCATCGTCTGAATCTTACTGATAATTTCGTTTACAAAGCCTTCTTCAATTAAAGTTTCGGTAAGGTTTGTATCCAGAACAACTGTAATGCCATGATCTGAATTTGAGATAAATCCTTCGGTCTGTGCAGCTTCAATTAACAAATCATCCTTTTCAAGAACTGCCTCTGCACCCTCGAGTGTAATTTTCAACTGTCCTGTTGCATTCAGTTCATCCATTGCGGCATTACCGTTTAACTCTGAAAGAACACTTCTGATTGCTCCAATTTGTTTACCAAACTTCGGTCCTAAGGTCTTAAGCTGTGGCTTAAAGCTATAGGAGGTAAAGTCTCTAACGTCATCTGCAAATACAACTTCCTTTACATTCAATTCCTCTGAAATAATAGCTGTAAAGAAAGAAGAAAGTTCTTTTTCTGCCTTAACATACATCTTACCGATTGGCTGACGATTCTTAATATTCGCTGTGTTACGGCAAGCACGGCCAAGCACTACAATTTCAAGTACTTCTTCCATGTTAACCTCTAACTCCTGATCAATCCACTCTTCGTTATAAGTAGGATAGTTACAAAGGTGAATACTCTTCTCTGCATTCTTATCCAGCTTAACTACTAAATTCTGATAAATATCCTCGGTCATAAACGGAATAAATGGTGCGGATAATTTAGCTATGGTAACCAATGCAGTGTGAAGTGTCATATATGCATTAATCTTATCCTGTGGCATATCCTTTACCCAGAAACGCTCGCGGCTTCTTCTTACATACCAGTTGGAAAGTTCATCCACAAAGTCAGCTAAAAGTCTTGCACCTTCTGTAATACGGTAGTTCTCCAAATGCTCATCTACGGATTTCACTAAAGTGTTTAATTTTGATAATAACCACTTATCCATTACAGGTAACTTATCATATTCTAATTGATACTTTGTGGCATCAAATTCATCAATATTTGCATATAGCACAAAGAAGGCATAGGTATTCCAAAGGGTTCCCATGAACTTTCTCTGACCTTCGGTTACTGCACCACCGTGGAAACGATTTGGCAGCCATAAAGCTGAATTAACATAGAAATACCAACGGATGGCATCTGCTCCATGTTGTTCTAATGCATCAAACGGATCTACTGCATTGCCTTTTGATTTGGACATTTTCTGACCGTTTTCATCCTGAACGTGACCAAGTACGATTACGTTCTTAAAAGGAGCTCTATCAAAGATTAAGGTTGAAATCGCTAACAGGGAATAGAACCAGCCTCTGGTTTGATCTACTGCCTCACTGATAAAGTCTGCGGGGAAGTTATCATCAAAAACCTCTTTATTTTCAAATGGATAGTGCCACTGTGCAAATGGCATGGAACCGGAGTCATACCAGCAGTCAATTACCGGTTTAACACGGGTCATCTCTTTCCCGCAATCCGGACATTTAATAGTAACGGCATCAATAAATGGTCTATGAAGCTCAATATTCTCCGGGCAGTTATCGGACATGGATTTTAATTCCTCAATGCTTCCGATGCAATGACGATGTCCATCTTCACATTCCCAGATAGGAAGTGGTGTACCCCAGTAACGATCTCTGGAAAGTCCCCAATCCTGTACATTCTTCAACCAATCACCGAAACGTCCCTGACCAATACTTTCAGGCATCCAGTTTATTGTATTATTATTCTCTATTAATTTATCCTTAACAGCGGTCATCTTGATGAACCAGGATTCTCTCGCATAGTAAATCAGAGGGGTATCACATCTCCAGCAGAAAGGATAGCTGTGCTCAAATTTAAGAACCTTAAATAATAACCCTTTCACAGCAAGCATTTTCATAATCGGCTCATCTGCATCCTTACAGAACATTCCTGCAAAGTCAGTAGCCTCAGGTTTAAATTCACCCTTACCATCTATTAACTGTACAAAAGGAAGGTCATATTGTTTACCAACTCTGTTATCGTCCTCACCAAAAGCAGGTGCAATATGAACCACACCAGTACCATCACTTAGAGTTACATAATTATCACAGGTTACAAAATGTCCTTTTCTATCAAGGGCAGCATAATCAAATAATGGCTCATATTCCAGATATTCCAGATCTTTGCCGACATAGGTCTGCTCAACTTCATAATCACCTTCCAGTACGTTAAGAAGTGCTTCTGCAAGGATATAGTGTTCTGTGCCAACAGCAACTGCTGCTTCATGCGTATGCTCATGTCCATGCTCGTGTCCATGCTCGTGTCCATGGTCACAGCCACATCCGCCGTCCTTCTTTAATACATTTCCTTTTGCATCTACAGAAACCTTAACCTTAACATAGGTCTCATTTGGATTAACGCAGAGTCCAACGTTAGAAGGCAAGGTCCAAGGTGTTGTTGTCCAAGCAAGGATATACTCATCCTTTGCTCCCTTTAAACGGAACTTAGCAATAACGGACTTTTCCTTTACATCCTTATACCCCTGTGCCACCTCGTGACTGGATAAAGGAGTTCCGCATCTTGGGCAGTAAGGAACAATTTTAAAGCCTTTATAAAGAAGTCCTTTATCCCAGATTTGCTTCAAGGACCACCATTCAGACTCAATGAAATTATTATGATAGGTTACATATGGGTCCTCCATATCAGCCCAGAAACCAACAGTACCGGAGAAATCCTCCCACATGCCCTTATACTTCCACACACTTTCCTTACATTCCTGTAAGAAAGGCTCTAAGCCATATGCCTCAATCTGATCTTTTCCATTGATGCCAAGTTTCTTCTCCACTTCAAGCTCTACCGGAAGACCATGAGTATCCCAGCCAGCTTTACGAAGAACTTTATAGCCCTTCATGGTTCTGTATCTTGGAATCATATCCTTAATAACTCTTGTTAACACATGACCAATGTGTGGCTTACCGTTTGCAGTGGGCGGTCCATCATAGAAGGTATAGGTTTCCCCTTCTGCACGTTCTTTAATGCTGGCTTCAAAAATCTGATTCTCTTGCCAGAACTTTAATACTTTTTTCTCTCTTTCGACAAAGTTAAGATCCGTAGACACCTTATCGTACATGTTCAAATCCTCCTTATATAACTTAAAACTTTACACAACATGAATCAGGAGGCTTTACCTCCTTTAAAAACTATGAAATTTCCAAAACAAATACCAGGAGAATTTTCCTCCTTAAAATAGCTTAAAAGCTTTAAACAACATGAATTAGGAGGCTTTACCTCCTTAAATTACTTGGAAAATAAAAAAGCTCCCATCCGAAAAAGGATGAGAGTCATAGACTTCATTAAACCACCTGTTTCACATACTCTGCCACAAGGCATTCATACATTATCTAAATAACGGTAGATACCGGCGGGACTTACTAAGGAATTAATCACTTTTGGGTCCTGCAACTAGGGAGTGATTTTCAGTCATCTGCTACTCGTACCAGGCTTTCACTATCCCCGGCTCGCTGCAACTTTTACAATATGCTTACTCTCTCCGTCAACGTTTTTACTTTATTGCGATAATAATAGTATATAACCCTCTTATTGTCAATAGTATTATGCTTTTCCATCATAAATACTCCTTAAAAATACATGCTCTTTCTGTGAAATCTAATTTATATATATATTTCTTCACTTAACTTTACCCCCCTATTTTTCCTAAACAAAGGTATTGACAATGGTAGTTTTTGGTGATAGTATTATAGTTAGTTAGTCAACTAATTAACCAAATAACATAGGGGGCGAAAATGTGCAACTAAATCTTAACTCCGATAAGGCAATCTTTCTACAGATAGCCGAAGGTATCGAAGATGCTATTCTTTCCAGAGCCTTTCCAGAGGATAGCCAGATTCCTTCTATTACAGAATTTTCTGTTACCTATCGAATTAATCCAGCCACTGCTTTAAAAGGTATCACCTTGCTTGTAGAGCAAGGAATTATATACAAGAAGCGTGGACTTGGAATGTTCGTGGCAAGTGGTGCAGTAGAGATACTTAGAAATAAACGAAAAGAATTATTTTATGATAGTTATATCCTAGGCCTGATTGCAGAGGCCAAAAGACTTGAGATTTCCGAGACAGATATAAAATCTATGATAGAAAGAGGGTTTCAATCATGAATGGTATTGAGTTAAAGAATATCACTAAGTATTATGGTGAGAAATGCGTCTTAAACAACATTAATCTCTCACTGGAAGAAAACCATATTTATGGACTGTTAGGTAGAAATGGTGCAGGAAAATCAACTTTATTAAATATCCTGACAAATCGTATCTTTGCAAATAGTGGTGAAGTAACGGTTGATGGGGTGTCTGCCCATGATAACGATTCTGCTCTTAGCAAACTATTTCTCGTTAATGAAACTGATTATTTCCCCGAGAAAATGAAAGTTAAAAACGCTTTTCATTGGGCGAAGGAGTTTTTTCCATCCTTTGATATTGACTATGCAAAACAATTGGCGAATACCTTTAAGCTTAATATAAATGCAGTAATAAGGTCTCTTTCCACTGGTTATAACTCCATTTTCAAGCTAATTCTTGCTTTATCAGTTAATACTCCATATATTATCTTGGATGAACCAGTACTTGGTTTGGATGCAAATCACAGAGAATTATTTTATCAAACCTTACTTAAGAAGTTTAGTGATAATCCCTGTACCATAGTTATATCCACTCATTTAATTGAAGAGATTTCTACCCTAATTGATCACATTATTATCATCGATCAGGGTCAGATCCTCAAGAATGATTCTTGCGAATCCCTGCTTAGACTTGGCTATACCGTAACAGGAAAAACAACCGATGTGGACACTTACCTCTTGGGTAAACAGGTACTGGGCTTTGACGCAATCGGCGGTCTTAAAACAGCCTTTATTCTTGGTGACATGGATCATCAAATCCCATCCAGTCTTGAAGTTTCCAAACTGGATCTTCAAAAGCTATTTATTAAGCTTACTAACCATGAGGAGGTAGAACAATGAGAATGAAAGCAGCCTTTCGTTATATAATCTCTGATTCCTGGAAATCTCTACTTATCTACTTTATAGTTTTAATTGTAATATACGGTCTAATTGGTGTAAATATAGCACATGTTGGTGTCAATCAGAATTATAGAAACGAACGTATAAATACGTTTATTACAGAAGATGAAATTGTTGTTAACGAAGAAACTTCCGTTAAAGGTGATGATACAATTGAAAACAACAATATCTCGGATAAAGACAATAT
>JAFACO010000490.1 GCA_023425485.1 Bacillota bacterium | reverse complement strand
GTCTTATGTTCATGCTCTAATGAAAGCGGAATGAGGTATTGCAAGCTTGCTTGCATATACCGATTGGAGCAACAAGAGCATGAACACGTTTTATGTTCATGCTCTAATGAAAGCGGAATGAGACATTACAAGCTTGCTTACAAATGCCGATTGGAGCAGATTACAAGCAAAGAAGGATGAATAGTTGAAAAAAACAGAACGATTGAATGCTATAATCTACATATTAAAAGAAAAAGGTAAGCTTACAGCTAGTGAAATTGCAGCACTTTTAGAGGTAAGTGAACGTACAATATATCGTGATATTGATGCTCTTAGTCAAATGAAGGTTCCAATCATTGCATATGAAGGAATCCAGGGTGGCTATGAGCTTAATCCTAATTATTTTATACCCTCAATAAAGCTATCAGAATCTGAAATTACCAGCTTCATCATACTTTTAACAATAGGAAAAGAACTAAAAATTCCTGAACTTCATAAGGATTACGAATTATTAAGATTAAAACTTTTAAATGCCCTTGCACATGATAAAAGGCCAAATTTTGAACAATTTCTTGATAAATTTAAAGTTTATATCAACCGGATTAATCCTGGAGTCTATGTGGAAAATATTCTTGCAACAATTATTAAAAGCTTTGAAGAGGAAAAAAGAGTTAGAATTACTTACTATACTCCTTTGAAAGATATCATAACAGAGAGAGAAGTTTCCCCCTACCGATTCACATTTGATGAAGGTGGATGGTATTTGAATGGATATTGCCATCTTCGAGAGGAAACCAGAACCTTTCGACTAGATAGAATTAAAGATATTTCACTTCTTGATAGTTCATGTAATATTCCAAACGAGGTTGGAAGCAATTACACCTTTGGCAGAATGAAGCAATTATACCAATTACAAATTGATAGAAGTTTTTATGAAATTATAAAGCACAATTATTATATGGAAGACCATAAAATAATTGAGGACATCAACCCCTTAATTGTTGAAGTCTGTACCGAATGCGAGGATTCAATCTTTGAACTTGCACTTAAAAATCCTACCTATGTCAAAGTTTTAGAACCACAGATTGCGTGTGACCAATTAAAAGAAATAATATTAAACTTAAAAAACATTTATTATTAAAAATAAGCCCTGGCTTGATGAAATATTATAACCAATTTTTTAGCTAAGGCTTATCTTAAATATGTTGAAATACAATTGTTACAAATTCGCCTCCATTAAGGTTTTCATAACAGTAACAGATAATTTATTAATATCTTCTTGAGTTATTTTATAAGCTGATGTCTCTTTGCGGACAGAATTTTGTCCCGAAGGCAATAGATCAGCAATATGCAGATCTAAAAGTACAACAGGGAATTCCCCGGCAATCTTATTCAATTCACCTGCTAATTTAGGATTAACACCATCAGCTCCACCGCTTATCGATATGTAAGCATAACGTTGCTGGTTTTTATTAAGGTTTTTTAGGTATGTTCGAAGCGGTGTTGCCACTTTCCCCATCCAAATAGGTCCAAACATAATAATCAAATCATAATTTTCTAGTTTATCAGGTGTTGGTTGTACCTTGGGAGTTCTGTTAAGGATTAAGTCTAAGATAATTGAACCAATTGTTCGAGGCTTAGCTTCTTTAATTATAATATGCTCTACTGCTAATTCTTTTGCTATACGGTTTGCCAAAGTTTCATTGTTACCGGTTAATGAATAAGAAATAACTACAATTTTCATAATGCGCTCTCCATTCTTAATATGTTACTTTAACTTACATTTCGGTTAATCTCGAGTATATTATTGTTTGTAATCCATCAATCCTTTCATCGTGAATTCCGCCAAATAATCTAGAACCTGTGGAAAATACTTAAGACCAATTTCTTCTTTATGCGTATCTACAATGACTAAGGCTGAAAATATCGCCATTATCATATCGGCTTCAATATCATTTCTTACTTTCCCTTCCATTTGCCACTTCTTTACGATTGTGCTAAAACTGTTATATAAAAAATCCACTCCGTCCAGCCCATTTTCTTCACGAAAGCTTTGTTCAATTCTCGTAAAAACATCTCGATTATACCATTCCTTTAAGATTGGATGCTCTGTCATACCCTTAAAGTTTAAAAATGTTATTTCCTTCATGACATTCATTGGACTGTCTTCCAAATTAACTGACTCCATGATTTTCTTTTTCAGTTTCATATTTTCTTCTAAATAAATATCCATAAATAGCTTATCTTTGGAGGGATAATAGTTATAAAAAGTACCGGTAGCCATATTTGCCATTTTTGTTATTTCAGAAATATTAGTATCTTTAAAGCCTTTCGTACTGAACAGCTCTCTGCCACATTTTAAAATTTCCGCTTTTTTATCAATCAAAGTATTTACCTCCCAGTATAGTAGACTTCTCGTTATAAAATAACTAGCATTCAATCACTGTAAATGAAGCACAGTTTTCTTCAAGTATTGTTTAAAATCAAGTGTTATGAATGAACATTTTTATATTCATTCATATTTTAACATTTATATTTTTTTCTGTCAATTCCTATAAGCATTATATACACCTTATGCCATCTTTGATATTGTTACCCATATATTATTACTTGCGCCGTATCCCTGCCTCTTGTTATTAGAACTTATTCATGTTAAAATCAAAAGCAATTAAGAAACTATTAGAAAAGAGGGACTCCATGTTATTTATTGAATATCCTAAATGTACCACCTGTCAAAAAGCTAAACTATGGCTTAAAAAGAATGGATTTAACTTTACCGACCGCCATATTAAAGAGAACAATCCAACTTATGAAGAACTTAAAGAATGGCATGTTAGAAGTGAATTACCATTACACAAGTTCTTTAATACTAGCGGAATTTTATATAAATCCCTGAATTTGAAAGACAAGTTACCAAACATGTCCGAGGACGAACAGCTACATCTGCTTGCATCGGATGGAATGCTAGTTAAACGCCCACTTGTTATAACAGACTCATTAATCTTGGTTGGTTTTAAACCAAACAGTTGGGAAAAATTAAAATAGATTACTTTCTATTATCTACAATCTATTGAAATACATGTATTGCATTTCGGGCCTCTTTTGCTTCATATAAGGCCCGATCTGCATGAATAAATAATTTTACTGTGTCGGATTCCTCTGTAATTTCTGCTAAACCAAAACTAACTGTCAATTTAAGCTCTTTACATTCCTCTAATACCATACTATTTACTTTAGATTGAATTTTACCACATAAGGCTTTTGCATTCTTCATATCTATATTATGGAACAACAAACAAAACTCATCACCACCATAACGAAACGAAGTTATCTGTTGTTCATATTCTCTTAAAATCTTGGCAAATTCAATTAAACAGAGATCTCCTATGTGATGCCCCCAGGTATCATTGACCAATTTGAACTTATCAATGTCAGCAATCGCAAGTATAAAGGGAGCATCGAGAGTTGAATATTCCATATACTTTAACTCTTCATGAAATGCTTTTCGGTTATAGATTCCTGTCATCTCATCCATATAAACACTCTGCTGTAACTGATGCCGTTCAATATCTTTCTGAACACTTGCACTATTTTTTTTCTGCTCAAATC
>JAFACO010000469.1 GCA_023425485.1 Bacillota bacterium | reverse complement strand
CCACGAAGACTCTCTGCCATTGATTCGTAGTCAGACCAGCAATCGCCACCCCAATGTACAGGGAACTTTTGTCCGCCAGCTGTTGCGCTTCTAGCAAATAATACTGCTTCTCCTTTACCGCTCTTTTTCTCTAATAAATCAAATACGGTCTTGTTATATAAATAAGTATAATAGTTATGCATTTTATTTGGATCAGAACCATCAAAGTAAACAGCATCTGTAGGAATTCTTTCGCCGAAGTCTGTCTTAAAGCAGTCAACACCCATATCCATTAAGATCTCAAGCTTATCAGAAAACCATTTACATGCTTCCGGATTCGTAAAGTCTACAATTGCCATTCCAGGCTGCCACATATCCCACTGCCATACATCGCCATTTGGACGTTTGATAAAGTAACCGCCTTTTACACCCTCCTCAAACATCTCGGATTCTTGGCCTATATAGCTGTTAATCCATACACAAATCTTTAAGCCCTTAGCTTTAAGACGTTTTAACATTCCTGCCGGATCTGGGAATACTCTTGAATCCCAAAGGAAGTTTGACCAATGGAAATCCTTCATCCAGAAACAGTCAAAATGGAATACCTTTAGAGGAATTCCTCTTTCAAACATACCATCTACGAAGCTGTTAACCGTCGCCTCGTCATAATTTGTGGTAAAGGAAGTTGAAAGCCATAAACCAAAGGTCCATGCCGGAGGCAGGGAAGGCTTTCCTGTTAAGTCTGTATAGCGCATCAGAACTTCCTTCATGGAAGGTCCATTAATAATGAAATAATCAAGTTCTTCACCTGGAACTGAGAATTGAACCTTCTTTACCATTTCAGAACTAACTTCAAAAGAAACTTTCTCAGGATGATTTACAAATACACCATATCCTTTATTTGAGATATAGAAGGGAATATTTTTATAGGACTGTTCTGTTGAAGTACCACCATCCTCGTTCCAGATATCTATAGACTGACCATTACGAACAAATGGTGTGAAACGCTCACCCATACCATAGATTAACTCACCAACGGAAAGAGAAAGACGTTCTCTCATATAAGTATCGTGTTCCTTACCATCATCGTAAGCAATGCCTTTCCAGTCAGTCTTAACATATGCAAGATCTCTCCAGCCACTGTCTGTAACCTTCTCATCGCCACGATAGAAAATCATTTTCCAGGACTTCTTATTAATCTCAACACGAAGACTTCCACTTCTTACAATAAGTGTATCCTCTAAATCTTCAACAACAAGATTGCTGGTTTCATCGATTTCTATCTCAAATTCTGGTCCTTTATTAACTACACCCATATAATGATTAGTTCTTACTCTTAACACCTCTAGTGCAGGAGCAGAAATACGAATGGTAAGGTTTGGCCCTCCTAAGGTATCCCCTCTGTGATTAATTTTATGTGTCGGAGCACATAACTTCACTTGGTTTCCCTCATTCTTAGTAAAATAAACTTCAGCAGGTGAAAATACTTCCGTACCTTCCTTATGCAGCCAGCATCCGTTACTAAATTTCATAGTATCCTCCTTTTGCCGTAATGGCAGGCTTTCCTTATATTTTTATTACTTCAATTTCACGACACAGCACTTTCAATTAATGCAATATCAAATGCTCATTATTACTTTTTTCGAGCAGACAACGATTTCCTAGATATTAAGCTCTTATATTGTCATCATAACAAATGAAAATACGAAAGAAAATGTAGTAAATTTTCATTCTAATGGCATATTTTCTAAGAAAGCAAAAGATGCATATTCACAAAATGTTGAATGCAAACTTCTGCTTTCTACACTATATAATAGTTTGTACAGAATTTGAATTGTTATTATTATAGCTTTTTCACATGAAATATTATAGCATGATTACTAATATTTACTATTGTAGTATTTTATTGCAATTAGACATAGAAAAGCGCGCCGCTATGCGACGCGCTTAACAATAAATCTATTTAAATTTTTATTTCTGTAATAATAATTTTGCAATGGCAGGTGCTACAAGATGAAACGTTCTAACATCTTTATCGTAAGCAATATTAGCGACTACATTGGTTTCTGAACCATAACTTGTAAAGTTAATGGTATACCCTGCATTAGTTGTAATCTTTAAGGTATTACCTGTAATCATTTCAATATAAAAATTCGTGTCAATAGTTGCCCCATTAAACGCTTGCAGGATTGTTTCTTTTTCTTTGTCTGTTAGGTCTCTTACTTTAACCTGATCAAGGCTAAACAATTCCATTTTCGTTATGGTAGACAAATCAAGTGCAGGCAATTTTTCCTTTGAAAGATCTCTTATATCACCGATAACAGCCTTAACTGTATCCGTTTTAACACGTATTAACAAGGAAGGATAAGAAATCACCATGATAACTCTTACATTATCTCCAGGAGGTGTTACTCTCGCATTAATCGTTAAGATGTCTGGTGTACTATAATATATTTCATCCAAAGATACGGTAAACCCTCCAGTCGGTCTTTCGCCGCCTGCAATTAAAGTATAGATATACTTTCCATCTCTTATATAATGGATTCCTTGATTCTGATAATTTTCATTATACCATTTTACAAGAGTACTATTATCTTTTATATCATCAACCATTAATTCTTCATAGGAAACCTCTGTTGGTTGTGAATCTGTGGTAACCTTTTTAACTTCTCCGGTAACACTCTTAATATTCTTTGTGTTCAATTTTAGGAGCATATGAGGATAAGTCTCGACCTGCGTTACCATCATATCAGGAGAAGGTGATTTTACATAAGCAGCTACATAGGCCTTAGT
>JAFACO010000040.1 GCA_023425485.1 Bacillota bacterium | reverse complement strand
AACGCTGGTTTCCTTATCCAGTTTATAATCGGTAAAGTATTCACAGAATTCCTTAAACGTATTAACTGCAATATCCGAATCTAAAGCGGATGCCGCACCGCCCTCTGTATAATAAGAGCCACCCTTTTGATACAACATAGAAGCAAAAGTCTGTTCCGTAGCCCACATACCAAATTCCATCTGATTCTTGGCAAGCACCGTCATAGCAACCTTTACCTCATCCCAGGTAGTAGGAACCTCTAACCCAATTTCTGCCAGAATATCTTTTCGATAGAACATAACCGGATAAGTTATGGTCTCCGGCAATGCATAAACTGCATTATTATAAGTAAACTGTGTCGTTGCTGCCTCTGGAAATCTGGAGAGGACATCGTTCGCATCCTCAAATTGACTTAAATCAAGTACTGCATTTCTGATTCCATAGTTTACTGGCGTATCATTACCCGTATTCAGTACTGCCCCGGCAATTCCTCCTGTATTTGCTACCTGTATTGCCACATCCGGCCCTTCACCCACCAGCGAAGCCTTTAGCAGTGTCGACATATCAACCAGCTGAACATTTACACCAATACCTTTCGAGGTAAAGCTTTCATCTATCAGGGATTTAATAACATTAGCCTGATCACGACCGGACCCAACCCATAAGGTAATAGTTTGCTGTTCCTCATTCGATTCCTCTGTCACACTGCCAATGCGGTTATAGTCAATCACAAAGGAATAGAACAACCGCTTTATTTCAAATATCAACTTTGCAAAGAAAGAATCATTCTTATAGGTAATGGTTTCATCTGGAGAATAGATGTTAATACGGTCGATCTGCAAGGGTTGACTTATTACTTGCGTTATCCAGTTACCCAAGGCTCTTATATTTATCTTGTAGGTCTTAATAACTCGAACGAAATATTCATCATCTTCAATCAAATCATTCAGCTGATCTCTCATAGTTAAAAGTACGGCTTTTTTATCTGTATTTTTACCTGCGATATCTTCCAGCATTGCAAGTGCAACATTTAACGTATCTCTGGCTACTACTAACTTCCCATTGAGTTCTGGGAGAACAGATGAAAGCTGATAGTCACGATAGGTATCTGGTTTCACACCAATTACCTTAATTACTTGTCTATAGATACTATTAAGCTGCTGTACGGAATCTTCAACAAGCCCTACGACTTCTGAGAACTCTCCCAGAACTGCCTCCATACGCAACGTATGAGAACCTTTTTCTAAATAGAAACGATAAGCATCACCGTCTTCATCGGATAACTCATCTTCTCTCCAGTTCTGACTATATTCAAAGGCATAGTCAGACATTTCTTCAAAGGGTACAGACCCATCAATGGAAATACGTCTGGATACGTGAATACCTCGGGAAAAATTCTGCTTATCATATAAGGAGATGTTGTAATATCCGCTTTCCGGAACTTCAAACTCCCATTCAATCCACTGCCCAACGAGTCTCCAGGACTTTCCACCAATCGAATTGTTTAATAGCTCTTTGGCACTGGAGGGAGAAACAGCGGGTGAGGATGCATCCTGTTGTGGGTAAAGCATCTGTGAAGAGGTCTTCGTGGCATATTCACCTTCTAAGGTAATGACCGCATCCTTTGTATCCTTTGCCCCATTGGAATCCCATTCTGCTTTTACTTCTTCATAGGATTTTACTGTACCTTCATTATTAATTACTAACTTGTTAATCAGCATGGGTTCTTTTAAAGAAATCATGGATATGGTGTGGTTCCCTGCCTCCATATAGATGGATAGAGCATCTGTTATATATCCATTACTGTCATACAGGTATCGGCTCTGCCATTCTGGAGTCTCAATACTTTTGGGCTTTATATCATTGCCCTGATTATCTTTTTCCCAATTTTTCACCAGAATACCAGCTTCATTTATATAAGAATCTTCTACATAACTGGTCCAGACTCTGGGAAATGACAATCTTGCAAGCTCTTCATACGGGAGTTTACCATCTATGAAAATACTTCTTTCAATATCTGAATTCTTACCTTCTACCGGATAATAAACTACGGACAGGTTATAAAGTCCGCTCTCGGGTATTGTTACCTCAAACTCAACCAGAGAGTCCTCTCCAGTTAAAACACTAGCACCTTCCATTCCCTCAAAATCCGTATAGATCTCTGGAATTGCCTCTACATCACTCTCTTCATATCTTACATATCCTTCTGCAGGTACTTCGATTACTGTATTAGGGCGATTAGCCTTTTCATGTTCTTCCTTATACTCCTTATAGGATGGAATAGAAGTATCGATATTGTAAGTACTGATTATTTCATCAAATTCGTCCATCAGCATATCTGTCTTGGCATTAGCTTTCGTCGTCCCTAGTTGGAAGAGAGGAACAACTATGACAACTACCATGAACAGTGCTTGAATTCTTTTACAAATACCCCTATATTTCATACTTACCTCCATAATTGCACTTTATGCCATCACTATATTTAATGTAAAAATTGCAAAGCAGGTTCTTTCTGTGTGAATGCTTTTAATTCACACTGTGAAAGTGCTTTTCTTTCACTGTCTTAATGTAAATCTGTACGCATTTCATAAGTTGAAAAGTCAGGTAAATCCTCCAGTGTTATAACGTCTTCATCTGCGTATACTTTCACCATCATGGATTCCTCTGTATATTGCTCGCTTAAGGTATAAATGGCACTATTTTTTGCAACAAAATCACCTTGCCAGGTACACCACATTCCCCACATAGCTCCATCCCGTCTTGCAAGATCGGGATCAAACAGACATCCATTTTCCGTTAAGTACACTAACTTTTTCTCCGTACTGTAATTTTTAACTGCATTCAGGTAGGAGGAGGTTTGAGCTGTGTAAACTTTCTCTCCCGGATAAATATCCTCTCCAAGGATATCTACATAATCATCTCCCGGGTACCACAAGGCGTCCTGTCCATTCCATACCCATATGAGGTTATCCAATCCATATTCCTTGGTTAGTCTGTCATAAAGTAATAGGTATAGTTTCTTATAAGCCTCTGGTCCTGCTGCTCCCCACCAGAACCATCCTCCACTTGCTTCATGAAGAGGCCTCCAGAGAATTGGTACCCCTGCCTCCTTTAATATAAGCAGCTGCTCGGCGATGGCATCAATATCCTTCATTAACAGGTCATACCCTTCTGTATCTTCACCATTCATAATTTTGGCTAGATCTATATTGGTATGTTCCTTATAAAATCCACTATACCACTGACCGGTTAAATATTTTGCTGGCGCATTCCAATGCCAGCAAAAGGTTACGATTCCACCTTTATTCCAGAAATCAATTGCATATTCTGTCGCTTGGCTTTTACTGCCATTTTCCACTCTGGAAGGTGTATACTCAATAAAGTCAAGACCTAGTACTGCAGGAGTCTTGCTGGTAGTTTTTTTAATCACCTGAAATTCTTTTCCGTATTGTCCTGAATCACAAAACTGTCCGGATAGAAACTTCTTGCCATAAATATCACACAAATAACTGTAAAGCCTTCTTGTTTCCTCCGAGGCCTTCGGATTGCTAAGATCAGCCTTTACCTCATAAATTGACGCATCAATTGGCTCCGCAGTAAGTATTTCAAGATAGTCCAATAAAATCCACCCCCAGTATTTTAAGATACGAATTTCATGTTCACCTGATGTCATATAGACTCTGGTCAAGTACGCATTTGTAAAAGCTGTATCCTCCACGAAAACCGTTCCAAGTTGTTCCCCGTCTAAGGAGATATAATTATATTTTTCGCCACCTTTACTTGCGCTTCTGAAGTTTAAGTCATAGAAACCCTCTTCTGCTATCGTTACTTTAAAGGTGCAACTATCCGTATCCTCCTCAAATCCATCTATATATCCGGTGCCGGAATATCCCTCAAGGGTAGGCTTAGAAACTGCTTTAACCTTTCCAGAACCTACAGCATTCTCTGCTTCATAGATACCCACTGACTCTTGAACAAAATCACTGGTTACAAGCTCCTCTTGATTTCCCTGATTTCCTTGCTCTTCTTTTGTACTGTTATCACCTCTGGTTGTGCAACCAGTAGCTATCATACTTATTAACATTACCAATCCGATGCTTATAGCTTTCCTTCCTTTCGTCATAACACTCCTTTATCTTTAAATCATCCTTCTGTTATGCTAAAAATGGTTACTAAGAAATCAGCAATCCCAATATAGCAAAGGCGTCACCTGCCCCGCCTTCCTTCTTTTTGATTTCTATGGTACGCTCTTTCTTATCTTGAGAAACAAATACTTCCGTACATTCTCCGTAGTCGCCCCATCCATTGGTGAAATCCGCGTCTAAAGTCATCGCATACTCACCATCTACATAAACCTCATACTGACCTCCCGCACCATTCGTAAACTTTTGGAACATAATACCGATATTCGCTGCTTCCGTAGAAAACACGATACTATCTTCTCCGCTTTCAGTACTCCAGTCATTTGGATAAGTGTTATTAATGTTTTTCTTCTCAAAGCTACCCCACTTTACTGGCTCTATTTTTGTGGAATCTAAAATAGTAGCATCCAGATATACTTCTTTGGTTATAGGGGACAGATCAAAAGGGGTAACTTCCGTTGAAATCGTGTCCAATCTGTGATAGATATTAGTCAAATATACAGAAAACAATTCACCAATAATCGCATGCCCCAGGTCATTGGGATGTATATCATCGGGTGAAATATCACTCCAAACAAGGTTATTTTTTTCAACTTCCTCAAGCACCGCATTGCGATAGCTTATCATCGGCAGCCCATATTGAAATCCGATATTGGCATCGATATCCTGTGCACTTGTGCCATCTTCCATGGTCATAAATAAGAGCACCACAGCAGGTTTGTTCTCTTCCTTTAATATACGACGTACCAAATTATCATAACTTTTTTTGTAAAAGACATTATTACCGTCATTTACTGAAAATTCCACCACTACAAAGTCAGGTTTCTGAATTAATAAATCCTCATATACCCTATGTACTCCTAAGTAAGAACTAGTACCTCCTACTCCCGCATTAATAAACTCTATTTCTGCAGCAGGAAAGGTATCCTCCCACCACTTCTTTAATAAGGTGGCATAGCAGTTACTATTTTGAGTGGCTGAATAACCCTGTGTAATGGAGCCTCCAATTACACCTATAGTCACCTTTTTACCATCACGTGCTTTACGCATGGCTGCAGCTAATCTGGCTAAATCGCCTTCCCTATATGCGGTTGCTCTTTCATACATTTCCTTGGTCAAATACATACAAGAGGATATTAGTTCGTCTAAATCTGCTTTATTTTCTGTCTTAACGTTATCTACATTAACATTTTCTTTATTTGCATTCTCTGCATTGATTATCTCTGTACTAGCAGCTTCCATATCAGGCATATCCGTGTTAGTCGCCTCCTTATCGGTCGAATCTATGTTATCTACAGACATATTTCCCTCTGACACATTCTTTTTATTACAGGCAGCAAGTAAAAGTGGAGTCCACAGGAGGAGCAGCAAAACCACAGCTCTTAATCTTTCCATATTTCTTCACCTAACGAATTGATAAAGGAAGCTAATTCATCTGACATTTTATCTGCTTCCTGTATTCTGATATGTCCATGAGTTCCCACACTATTTTGGCTGTAAATAAAGTGCAGCACCTTATCATCTGCCATTTCCTGTGTCACTTCTTCTATGGATTTATCCCAGGACAGGTCATGCCTTAATATAGTCGTTGTAAGTATGATTACTGCCTTTGGATATATAGTTCTAAGCTTTTGTATAAAAGATTTATAGTGATTTCTCCAGTTTTTTGACTCTACTGAATTATAGTCTCTAGCCATATAATCCTGCGGATGACTATCGTTCTGTCCAATTGCAACAATGATAACGTGGGGAGTGTATTGACTGAAATTCCAAGGTTTGATCTCTCCAGCTCCAGGGTTATATTGCAGCTTATCATAGACATTCTCCATTCCAACAAGGTCCGGCGCTGCAAACCATCCCGTATGATCCAGCAAGGCAATACCACCTTGTGCTACATTATGTATCTCTGCCTTTAATTTTCTTGCAGCCATCCAGGCATAAGAATACCAGCTATTTGAATACTCCCCCTGATGTTCGGGATCAGCCTTACCTACATAGTCGATTGCTTCCGATACTTCTCCTGCCGATACTGAATCTCCATATACTTCTATTCTTCGATTGTATCTTTCCTCGATTTTAAGTATCTTAGCCCCTTCCTCAAGTAGAAAACCCTGCAGCCTAACCGTATGGCAATTATCCATTCGTTTAAATAAAAGCAGGGTATGCTCCTTATCTTCTAATCCATCCCCTAAAGTTAAGCAAACCTGTCCTTCGCTGGGAAGTTCAATTTTGTCTTGTTTTCCATCGATAATAAAACCCAAGAAATTGTTCCACCAGATTTTTTTGTTTTCCAGAATCACCTTACAGATTGTACCCGTAAACCGGAAGGTAACATAGGAACTGGGATATATCAGTATTGGTTCTTCCGGCACTTCAAAGTCAATTCTACCGCTATACTGTAGATTTTCATGGTTTGGTAAAACAAGCATCTGCCCTTTTTCTATATATAGATTTAGGTTCCTCATTTTATTCTCCCAGTATGTGTGACATACTTATTTCCAGCTTCATCTTCAAATGCAATTTCTCTTTCCTGTTAATATCAGCTGCTACTCATTGTTTTGTAAAAATTCAAGATTTTTTTTAATTAAATTACACCTTTGTTCCACACACAGTACAGAACGAAGAGGATCTGATGGTGTTCCCCATACGTAATCAACTAACTTATCTATTGTTGTTGTAGCCACATGCAATCTTGTATCACTGGAGGCATAGTATAAGAAAACATCTCCGTTATCTCTTGCAATTGCACCGTTTGAAAACACTACGTTGGATACATCTCCGATACGCTCTTCACCCATTGGTCCCAGTAACAAGCCTGAGGGTTCTGCAATAACAAGCTTTGGATCCTCAAGTGAAGTGGCAAAGGCATAGAGGACATAGCGAAGTCCTGCTGCTGTATTTCGTACTCCATGTGCGATATGTATCCATCCTTTTTCTGTTTTAATCGGTACAGCACCCGCACCGTTTTTTGCTTCCGTTAAGGTGTGATATTTCCTTTTGCTGGTCAGGATTTCTTCGCTAATTACAGCATGCTCGATATTATCGCATAAGCCAAAGCCAATACCTCCACCAGAACCTGTATTAATAAAATCATCCATTGGTCTTGTGTAAAAAGCGTATTTTCCATTCACAAACTCAGGATGCAATACTACATTTCTTTGTTGCGGAGAATTTAAAGTAATTAAATTATCCAGTCGATCCCAGCTCTTTAAATCCTTCGTACGAACAATACCTGCTGCAGCCACAGCCGCTGACAAATCACCCATCGTCTTATCTTTGCTTTCAGAACAGAATACACCATAAATATATCCATCCTCATGCTTTGTAAGGCGCATATCGTATACATTGGTTTCCTCCGGGCAGGTATCCTCTAATAAAATCGGATAATCCCAGAACCGAAATCCGTCAATTCCATTATCACTCTCTGCTACACCAAAGAAGGACTTTCTATCATTACCTTCAATACGGGCTACCAAATAGAACTTACCATTTAATTCAATTGCTCCGGAATTCATAACTGCATTCACACCTAATCGTTCCATAAAATAAGGATTTGTCTCCGGATTTAAATCATATTTCCAAAATAACGGAATATGCTCTCTTGTTAAAACCGGATATTTGTATCGATCATAAATTCCATTATAAAAATCCGTCTTATTACTTTTTCTTTCAATTAGATCATTATATTTCTTAAGTTCTTCTATGTATTTTGTATTAACCAAGGCTCGCTCTCCTTATCGCTTCAAAGCACATTCTCCCATTATGGTACGGACATTTCCAAGGCTCAACAATCGGCTTGCTATTGGCAGGTGCTCCTGTTTCATCCACTTCCCAGAACCATTCACTGCCTTCCCTTTTATCCCAAATATAATCTTTAATATACTTCCATTGGCTTTCTGCTGCTTTTAAATATTCCACTTTTGATGGGTCCTTCTCATATCCGTTTAAGAAACCAACAATGGCTTCTGCTTGCACCCACCATATTCTCGAAGTATTTACAACACCCTTTTCACATTCATTTTTTAGAGAATGACCATCAAAGGCAACCTTATAAATCTGGGCAGTTAAGTCCTTTGTAATCGGATATATTTTATCCTTATAGGCTTTTTCTCCAAGTATTTCTACTCCTCTATCCAAAAGCCACGCTGTTTCGATATCATGTCCAAATGAATGAAGATCTAAGATTGAATTCATGTTCTCATCAAAAAAGACTTCCTGGCGGTGAAGAATAGGATTATAGACTTTATCTGCAAAGATATTTATAATCCTCTCTAAGCTTTGCTTCACCTCTTCATCCTGTGTAACTTTATATAATTCTGTATAGGCTTCAAATACATGAAGTAATGTATTCATTGTTCTGTGTGCAATTACTCCATTCTCTGATAATTTATCATTTTCTATCTCGTGAAACTCTTGATCAAAAGCTTCCAAGTATCCTATGTTGTCCCTGCACTTTTCTTCTATGATATGGAAGAATTCAAAAGCCATTTGCAAAGCTGTTTCATCTTTGGCTGCTTCATAATAGGAGGATAACGCATAGATTGCAAAGGCATGATTATATGTACATTTGATTGTTTCAGTCGGTGTCCCATCATAGCTAACAGACCAGAAAATACCACCATTTACTTTATCTATACAAAAATCTCTGATAAATTTAAAACCATGTTTTGCTTCCTCTAACAAGGACTCATCTTTTAACAAGAGGTATGCATTAGCAAAAAACCAGGTAATCCGACTATGTAGAATACATCCCTTTATCGCTTTTTTATCTACCTTTAGGTTATAATCCATCCAGCCATAATATCCACCATTTTCATCATCCCGTAATTTCTTCCAGAAGGGAATGATAACCTTTTCTAAATGTTCTTTTACTTCATTTACCATCCCTTAACTCCTATCTTAGTGTCTCGGACACTTCACATTAATTATTAGCCGCTTAACAAATAGCTAATTAATTAGCTTAATTTTATTTTATATTAATTAAAAATTAAATCATCATCCATTCTTGCATTTTATATTCTAATCTTGATTAATTTATGCAAATATTATATAATAAATACAAAATCTAATATTTTTTGTGCTTTTTATATATATTCATTATTAGCCCTCAGTATGACAATCACCTTAATTAATCTAATTACAGCGTTAAATTATTCTGATTAATTATAAATATAAGCTTATTATATAAAGCAAATTATATCTAATAACTAAAATTAAGTACGTACTATATTAATCTGGAAGAAACACGCTGCGCGAGTTACTCCAGTTATCATGAATTGGAGACAATTGTATGGATACTAATAATGATTTTTTAAGCCTTTTACAAGCAAATACCATATTATCCAGCAACCTAATGATTCAAGATTATTTGCCAAAACCACTCTTTCCACCGGATTCCGTAGTAACTAATCTTCCTTTTGTGCAGGCCTACGGCAATATTTGCTCTACCTACCCATATTATTATGAGACTTCTGAACTCGACAGCTATTGCTTAATCTTTACAGATAGAGGAGCTGGAACCTTAAACTATAACAATCACAATTTTTCCATCGTTTCAAATACACTTGCGCTTATTGATTGCAGAATTAACTATAAAATTAAAATAAATCAGTCTCCCTGGAACTATAAAGTATTTTATATAAAGGGAGATTCCCTCCCTTTTTTATACAATACGCTAACTG
>JAFACO010000037.1 GCA_023425485.1 Bacillota bacterium | reverse complement strand
GCTTTTGACGGTGCAGAATATTCTTTCCTGGCACAATCTTTCGGTGCAGTCTCAACCATTGCCATATGTGCAGGAGGCGTGATGGGACTTCCGTTAGTTTTATCAGAATATCGAAGTAGAAAAATATTAAAGAGGTTTAAGGTGACTCCCATCAGTCCTGCTCTAATCTTAACGGTACAGGTTGCCATTTATGCACTTTATGCATTTATTTCACTCATCCTCGTATATGCAATTGGAGCTATATTTTTTGGATACCAGTTGCTCGGTTCATGGTTTGAGTTTCTAGGAGCGTATTTACTGGTTATGCTGTCTATGTTTAGTATCGGTCTACTAGTGGGAGGGATAGCACCAAATACAAAAATAGCAGGTGCTGTTGCCAGTCTATTGTATTTCCCGATGCTCATCTTTTCAGGTGCTACTCTGCCCTATGAAGTAATGCCCACTGCACTTCAAAGGGTAGCGGATCTATTGCCGTTAACCCAAGGAATAAAACTTCTCAAGGCTGCTTCACTTGGGTTGCCAATAGGTAATGTTCTTATTCCGGTGATTGTAATGATTGCAATTGCTGTAGTATGTATTACTATTTCCCATCGCTTGTTTAAATGGGAATAGACTTCACAGATCACTTTGTGATAACTGAATGTTATTGAATTATGCAAATTTTAAATAGAATCCTCAAGTAGGTGAATTTACCAGTTAATGACAAATGAAACGACTTGTCGTTTCATTTGTCTATAAGGTATACATAGTTTTAAATTCGGTAGGGGTACAATCCTTTATTAGCTTAAACATACGTATAAAAGCAGACAAACTGGTAAAACCACATTGAAGAGCTACTTCCGTAATGGTTAGCTCCTTATTCATCAAAAGTTTTTCAGCACTTTCAATTCTCTTCTTATTCAAATATTTATAAAAGGATACATTCGTAAACTGTTTAAACAGCCGGCTAAAATGATATTTACTAAAGCCGGATAAGTCTGCAATTGCATCTAAAGCCAAATCTTCGCTGCAATGTTCATTAATATAATTACAGATGAATAAAAAGCGTTCTGTATATTCCCGTTGTTTGTTGGCATTACTGTTAAAGTTTTTTGCATTGGGAGAATAGCTTCTCCCAATTAATACAAAGATTTCAATTAATTTTGAATAAATTGATGCTTCACTTAGGGGAGCATCAGCAAAATATTCATCAGAAATTGCTAGTATAAGTTTTTGTATTTGCTCATGTGCTTCGGGAGCGTCTTCTGGAGTAATCAGAAGTACTGGTGATATAAAGGAAAGAGTTGCTTCCAATTCCTTAATGCCATGGAGTAAGGTAAAGTCTGCCTGAAAAATGAGCCGCATACCGGCATCTGCCTCCATACCATGCACAATTCCTGGATTAATGACAAGAATATCACCCTCCCGTAGGGTATATAACGTCTTACAACAGGTAATATGGTATTTGTTTTTTAACGGCATTATGATTTCAAGTGGAGCATGCCAATGCAAAGGATATTCCTCACACTCTTCATTTGCATAGAGCCGTATATTGGTATTTGTTTTAAAATTAACGGTTTCCTGTATTCCGCGAAGATTTTCTATCATAGTAACCTCCTGACTTTCCAATAATATTGAAATTGACATTTGCAAATATACTTTCAGATAATCTGTGAAAGTTCGATAAGAATAGAAATAGTAGTGTATTAAATTAATTGATAGAACTAAATAGCAACAATTAGGTAGTATTGCGATATTAAATATGGTTAATTTTGAAGATGGGTTTTAAATACTGTTCGGTATATAAAACGCATAATGAAACGCGAGATTAATCATATTTAATTATACAGTATTGCTAATTTTATTAAATTGAAAGAAGATAAAGTATATACATAATGGTTATATTATTATATGTATTTTAACATAAAACATATAATGTATACAAAAACATTTTAAAAAATAGCAAGATTTGATAGTAACATAGCAATTAATTGGGAGAATACTTTATGGGAATTTGCTACAATTACGGTGTAATTAATTAAAAGATAAGAGGAGGGTATTTGAATGAAACGATTTATAGCTTTAGTTCTTACTTGTTTACTTCTTGCAACAATGGGGTTTGCTGGATGCGGTTCAAAAAATGACGCAGTAGACAACAAGGGTAAAGACACCGTGGTGAATACAGATGTAAAAGACGATGAAAACGTTAAGGTTATTAATGTTTGGAGTTTTACAGATGAGGTTCCAAAGATGCTTGAAAAGTATAAGGAACTCCATCCAGAATTTCCTTATGAAATTAAAACTACAATTATAGCAACAACTGATGGAGCATATCAACCTGCTCTCGATCAAGCACTTGCAGGCGGTGGAGCAGATGCACCTGATATTTTCTGTGCAGAAAGTGCATTTGTACTAAAGTATACACAGGGAGATGCTTCTCAATATGCAGCAACCTATAAAGATCTGGGAATTGATGTAGATAAGCTATTAAAGGAAGCAGACATTGCACAGTATACTGTGGATATAGGCTCTAACACCGATGGTAATCTGGTTGGATTAGGATATCAGGCAACTGGTGGAGCATTTATTTATCGTCGTTCTATTGCTAAAGATGTATGGGGAACTGATGATCCTGCAGTGATTAAAGAAAAAATTGGTCCAGGCTGGGATAAATTCTTCGCTGCAGCAGAAGAATTAAAAGCAAAGGGCTACGGCATTGTATCAGGAGATGGTGATATCTGGCATGCGGTAGAGAATAGTTCTGAAAAGTCCTGGATTGTGGATGATAAGCTTTACATAGATCCGAAGCGTGAGGAGTTCTTTGATCTTGCAAAGAAGCTGAAGGATAACGGTTATCACAATGATACGAGAGACTGGACAGATGCCTGGTACGCGGATATGAAAGATGCCGGAAGCCAGAAAGTATTTGGTTTCTTTGGTCCTGCTTGGCTTATTAACTATGTAATGGCAGGTAATAGCGGTGGTGAAAAAGTTGGTGAAGGCACCTATGGTGACTGGGCAGTGAGTGAATCCCCTGTTGGCTTCTTCTGGGGCGGTACCTGGGTAATGGGTAATAAAGATACGAAACTGAAAGCCACTGTTGGTGATATCATTGAATGGATAACCTTAGACAGTTCTGAAACAGGCCTACAGTATTACTGGGCAAATGGTACTCTGAACGGCCCTGGAGGCACTAAAGATGCGGTTGCATCAGGTACTGTAATGAAGAAATCCGATGGAAAGCTTGACTTCCTAAGTGGACAGAATATGTTTGATATCTTTGTTCCAGCAGGTAAAAATGCTACTGGTAAGAATAAAACACAGTTGGATGAGTCGATTAATACCTACTGGCGTGACCAGGTGCGTGAGTATACCGCAGGCAATAAATCAAAGGAAGACGCAATTGCGGACTTTAAACAGAATGTAGCTGACAATTTAGACATTGCAGTAGAAT
>JAFACO010000329.1 GCA_023425485.1 Bacillota bacterium | reverse complement strand
TCTCCGGCTTGTACTGCTATGTTACGATCATTTGGGGAAGAGAAGGCCTTGATGGATACTTTTAAACCAACTTCATCAAAAAATCCCTTTTCTTTTGCTAAAATGATAGGAATTGCTGATTCTGCAGGAAGTATTCCAATCGTAACTTCTTCTCCACTAGGAGTTAAATCAGTTACAGTTTCCGTTGGAGTAGTAGCAACAATAGTGGGTGTTGCAGTTGGAGTTTGCGCAGCTACCGTTGGTTCAGCTTTTGTATCCTTTGTGGTTTTAGAACAAGCAGCCAATGAAATAGCCACGGTGAATAACAGTAAAAAAGAAATCATTTTTTTCATTTTTATATTCTCCTTTGAATAAATATATTGATAATCATTGCAATTCTAACTTTGATAGGATCAGCTAACCAACGACCTCTTGAAAGGCGGCTAAATCCATAAAGTAAGGGATTACATTGCGATGAAGCAGAAGCGGATTACTGTTTTGAACATTTCTGCCATTTTGTGTGGTGAAGGCAAGACGAAAACCCTTTTCAAGAAGGAAGGCAACATTGTGGTCATTATATAGCCCAAAAGGATAGGCAAAAACATTCTTTGCACTAACAATAGGGTTAGAATTGCATTGTTCTAAATCCAACGAAAGTTCCTCATCACTGGCAATCATCATACGGCTGGTTGACTGATTAACGCGAGTGTGAAAAAGATTACTGTGATTTGCATATTCAAACACATCCGTCATTTTTTCCAACTCATCAATAGACAAACAGATAGATTTCTCCGGCTGATATTGTTTATGTTCATCATTTAACCATCCGGATACAACAAAGGCTACAGCATTCATTTTGTACTTCTTTAAACAAGGATATGCGTAGCGTGCTAAGGATTGATAACAATCATCAAAGGATAGTAATACAGATTTCTCTGGAAGAGCTGCTCCCTGATAATAATAATTCATAATTTCTGCAAGAGTTAACGTATGATAATTGTTTTCCTGCAAATACTCCATTTGCAAAGTAAAATTCTCAAGCGTAACAAAAAGAGGTGGTGGTAGCTTATCGTCGTAAGTTTGTTTTACCTCTATGGGGGAGAGTTGATCAGGAAAATGATCTTTACTTTCTCTGATCTCATGGTACATTAGGGTGCTAAATGACATATTCTTCTGCCTTTCAGGTAATAATAAGTTCTATTTTTAATACCAATTACAGAGTATAGCACAAACCGTATTGAAAGAGTAGTAGAATTTTTAACAATATATATTTTGAAATAATTCCTTGTATCAGTTTTGCTAATTATATAAGAATTGAGATTATTTCAGAACTGCTATAATCCTTAACGTAAAATGATTGACAGTATTATAAATTAGAATTAGGATACTTAATATAAATTATAAAAATGCAGTAAAACTGCTAATTTCTATAATAGACATTTATGACATAATAGGGGGACGAGATGATAAGAAAAAATAACAATGCGTTAATTAAACGCTATTTATACATATTGACACTTTTCTTGGTACTAGGTTTTACTGGCTGCAGTAGGGAGCAAAAACACACAACGCCAGAGCCACTAAAAACAGGTGAGGAACTTACGATGTATGTTGCTACAGATGTTCATTACCTGGCAAATGAATTGCATGATGATGGAGAAGCATATCAAAAATATCTTAACTCTGGTGATGGAAGATTGCTTTATTATATTGATGAAATTACAGATGCCTTTATCAATGATATGAATATCGAAAAGCCAGATGTACTGATTCTTAGCGGTGACTTAACGAATAATGGAGAGAAAGAAAGCCATACGGAATTAGCTAAGAAACTAAATAAGCTTGAGGAAACAGCAGGTACACGTGTCTATGTAATTCCAGGAAATCATGATATTCAAAATCCTTGGGCAAGAAGTATATTTGGTGACAAGCAGAATAAGATTGATAGTATTGAAAGTGATGAATTTGATCAAATATACGAGAATTTAGGTTATGATGAGGCTATATCCAGGGATGAAAATTCATTAAGTTACCTGGCTGCTCCATCCGAGGACTTATGGTTACTAATGTTAGATACCAACATTTATGATACAAATTATCAATATGGAGTTCCTGCCACAAATGGAATAATAAAAGAAGAAACCTTTAATTGGATCAGAGAATGCAGTGCATTAGCCAAAGAGAAGAAGGTACAAATTTTAACTGTTATGCATCATAACCTTCTAAGGCATACCTTAGTTATGAATTATGGTTTTACCCTTGACAATAGTGAAGAAGCTATTAAGGTATTTGAAGAAAGTGATTTGCAGTTAGTTCTTAGTGGACACATACATATTCAGGATATCAATTCAACTAAAAATGAAGAGAATCCAATATATGATGTTGTTACAAGTGCCCTTATAGCTTATCCGGTACAATATGGTGTAATTGAATTTCAAAAGGAACTAGGGTATGAATACCAAACAAGAAAGGTAGATGTTGATCGCTGGGCTAAAACCACAAACCAGAAGGATGAGAATCTCCTTGAATTTAAACAGTATGCGAGAGAGCATTATGCATCAAGATCTTACAATAGAGCGTATAATTCATTAGTTGGTACTGGTTTATATTCTGAAGAGGATATATTACTGATGTCCGCCACCATGAGCTTACTTAACGTAAATTATTTTGGTGGATCAGTGGACACAGTACGGGAAGAAATACTGAATTCAAAGGGGTATCAACTTTGGAGAAAAGCAGAGGAGCCGGAGAGAATCGTAAACTATATGAACAACATGTTATATGATGATAAAATTGAAAACAACCATTTACTGCTGCCAAATTAAACTATACATTTTTTAATCATGTTTTCAGTATATAAATTTATGCAAATGTATTTACAATATGGAAAATTAATACTATAATAACGGTGTTATAAAATAAACTCCATTGAAAAAGAGGTGAGTTAAGTTTGGCAAGAGAAGAACAGAAGATGCGAAGCGATGGAGTACGTCAGGCAATTTTAGATACAGCCTTACTTATGGGGTTGGAGGAAGGTTTTGAGGAAGTTTCAGTTAGGAAGATTATTAAAAAGATGAAGTATTCCACTGGTGTGATTTACTATCATTTCAAAGATAAACAGGAAATTATAGATGCAATCATTGAAAACGAAACAAAATGGCTGCATTCACAAATAAGAGAATTACTGGATGAATCAAAAGATGCAGTAAGTAACATGGTATGCGTATTTAACAGAGTAATGAGATTAGCATTTGAGGAACCTGAAAAATATAATTTAATTGTTCTTCATAAATACAGCAGACAATCACCGGAAAGACCACAGTGGATTTCCTATTTAAGTGAAAATTTTAAAAGGGATGTACAAAATGGTATTATGAAAGAAATGGACACTGATAAGGTTGCATTTTCCATTTGGAGTTCCTTTTTAGGTTTTAATTTAATGATTTCAAGACAACAAGATTTAAATTTACAAAAAGCTGAGGAACTGTTTCAAGTACAATGTGAAATTATTTTAAAGGGGGTTCTTAAACATGAGTAAAATTGGAGTTGTTTATTTTTCAAAAACAGGACATTCTACGAAAATTGCAAATGCAGTAGCAGAGGCTAAAGGATTAAAAGCATTAAGTGTAACAGAGCAGGCAGCAACGGATGCTGAGTTAATTTACTTAGTAAGTGGAATTTACGCAGGGCAATGTGCACCAGAACTATTAAAGTTTGTAGAAGCTTTAGATAGTGCTAAGACAAAACAGGTAGCCCTCATTACTTCATGTGCAAGTATGAAACAAGGACAGGATACTGTACGAAAAGCCCTTGAAGAAAAAGGAATAAAAGTCGTTGACGAACATCTGGTTCCTGGTGGCTTTTTAGTTTTAAAAATGGGACATCCAAATAAAGCGGATATAGCTGAGGCAGTTGAATTCGCTAAACGTACCTTTTAAAGATAATTATTTTATTAAGAAAGTACACAGTATAACCCTTAATGCACTGTTTGACAGTAAGATGTCTGTCAAGCAGCGTAAGGTAAGTTATACTGCGTACTTTCTAATATTATATGCTTTAACTACCACTGGTTTCTTGCATGTTCAAAGAAACCATACATATCTGTAACAGTATGAACAATACCATCTTCACCAATTAATGTACCGGTAAAGACACCAAAAACCTGATCACAATGATTATCAATCCATATAACCTTATTCTCTGTAATTCTATTATAAAGAGGCTTAAAACTTAAACTAAGACGTCCCGTACTTTCACTGAAATGCCATTCCTTTGCAGCAAGGTCAAAATGATCAAGATAAACCTGGCTTAATTTATGAGGAATTCCATCCAGAAAGAATATATTTTCTGATGCAGCACTGGTATCTCCAAAGCCCCAGCCAATATTTAGAGTTAGATTATAATCTTCTTTACGAGTGCAAGCAGCACCCCAGTACCATTCATGCTTAAAAGGCCAAACACCTCGTCCCCAATCAAGAAGTCCAAAGGAGTATTTATCAGAGAAGTCAATATCTATTTCACCAAAACGTACATGCCCCTTAGTATTCATTCCACCAATTTTATGATTAAAATAGAACTCATTCGTTTCATAGAAAGGTGTAGAAATAATTAAAGAATTCTGTGGCTCACTTAGTAATAAATCAACTTCAAAATTATATTTTGACGAGGTGGAATGTGCAGTAAGATGCCACCCTCCCTCCTGATGTCTAAAAGCAATAGCAAAATCTTTGCAGGTATAAGAAACATCACCCTGCTCTACAGAAGGTGGCATATGTAAGCGATTGAAGGGGAAAGGTATTAAGTGCTCAGCAACAATTTTCTTGCTTCCATTCAGCGCAAACAGCATAAGACTGACAGAGCCAACATAACTAACATGACCGATGGTTAATTGCAGACAATAATTTTCATTCTGTATCTGATAAAAATCCCATTCCTTTAAACGCAACTTCGTTTTAATCGTATTACGGTTGAAAATTAAGGTGTTTTTTCCTGTGGTATATCCGGTGGCTGCAAGAGTTCCGTCAGGGTTTAAAATCTTAGCCCCATCAGTTAAATGCTGTTGCTCTTTATCATAATCCATCATTGAAGGAAGAATACGCGAGGCATAGT
>JAFACO010000299.1 GCA_023425485.1 Bacillota bacterium | reverse complement strand
CATTTGCACAACAGAAATTGGAGGTGGATATTGTGCGCGTAAAAATTACACTTGCATGTACAGACTGCAAACAACGCAATTACAACACGATGAAAGAAAAGAAGTTACATCCAGACAGAATGGAAACAAAGAAATATTGTAAATTCTGTAGATCCCACACATTGCACAAAGAAACGAAATAATTATTTGAAAGGAAATGAAGACATGGGAGAGATGGCTAATACGTCAACCGAAAAAGCTCCAAAGAGAAGCTGGTTTAAGGGAATTAAGTCTGAGTTTAAGAAAATTATCTGGCCTGACAAAGAATACCTTGCAAAACAGACAGTTGCTGTCATATCAGTTACCATTGTTTTAGGAATAGTTATTTACGTTCTGGACTATGCAATCGAACGAGGTATTGCTTTCTTATTATAGGATAAGGGTGATGAGGATATGTCAGAAGCAAATTGGTACGTTGTTCACACCTATTCAGGGTATGAGAACAAGGTAAAGGCGAACATTGAGAAGACAATTGAAAACAGAAAGCTGCAAGATCAGATCGTAGAAGTATCTGTACCAATGCAGGACGTCATAGAAGTGAAGAATGGCGTTAAGAAACGGGTACAAAAGAAAATGTTTCCTGGATATGTACTACTCCATATGGTTATGAATGATGATGTATGGTATGTGGTTCGTAATACCAGAGGTGTAACAGGCTTTGTTGGACCTGATTCAAAACAACCAGTTCCTTTGACTGACACAGAAATGCGCAGCATGGGTATTAAAAACGATGATACGATCTCACTTGATTTTGAAGTTGGTGATACTGTAACCGTAATTTCCGGTGTATGGGAGAATACTTCCGGTGTTATCAAACAAATCAATCCTCACAAACAGATCGTTACCATCAGCGTAGACATGTTTGGACGCGAAACACCTGTAGAAATTGGCTTTAGTGAAGTTAAGGTTCGTAATTAATTCATGACAAGTATTTCATATGGGATGATCGACAATCATTTCTAGGTTAGCTTGTTCCACTTGCATGGACACCATGGATGCAAAAAAGAAATGCGTGTATTAATGCACCATTAACTGTGAATGGTAAGGCATAATTCACTTAGTTAACGGCGCCGTTTATCGGCACAAAAGGTAAGTTTTACAACTTACGGCTCGTTACGTGGGAGGGAAATTCCCGCAAACACCACATTATATGGAGGTATGCTATCATGGCAAAAAAAGTTACAGGTTATATCAAATTACAGATTCCAGCTGGCAAGGCTACACCGGCTCCTCCGGTAGGACCTGCACTCGGTCAGCACGGCGTGAACATTGTACAGTTCACAAAAGAATTTAATGCAAGAACAGCAGATCAGGACGGAATTATTACACCAGTAGTAATCACTGTATATGCTGACAGAAGCTTTAGCTTCGTTACAAAGACTCCTCCGGCAGCAGTTTTGATTAAGAAAGAACTTAATCTTAAGTCCGGTTCCGCAGTTCCTAACAAGACTAAGGTAGCAAAAATCACAAAGGCACAGATCAGAAAAATCGCTGAACTTAAAATGCCTGATTTAAATGCAGCAAGCGTAGAAGCAGCTATGAGCATGGTTGCTGGTACTGCAAGAAGCATGGGCGTTACCGTAGTAGACTAATCAGAATAAGACAGCATGGTTGAAAGAGACTATGCGATATAGAATCTAATAACGTGGGAGGATATGCCGAATGTAGAAATCACATTCGACAGCAAATACGACTCTGTCGTATTCGCCAACGGAGTTCGAAGAATTTCGTTTTCTTCCGGTAAAACCACTAGGAGGTTTATAGAATGAAAAGAGGAAAGAAATATATAGACTCTGCAAAGTTAGTTGACAAATCCGTTCAATACGATGCAGTAGAAGCTATCGGCTTAGTTAAAAAAGCAGCTGTAGCAAAATTTGATGAGACAATCGAAGCACACATCAGACTTGGTGTTGATGGTCGTCACGCTGATCAGCAGGTTCGTGGTGCGGTAGTATTACCTCACGGAACAGGTAAAAAGGTTCGCGTTCTTGTTTTTGCTAAGGGTGATAAGGCTAACGAAGCTTTAGCAGCTGGCGCTGATTTTGTTGGTGCTGATGATTTAATCCCTAAGATTCAGAATGAAAACTGGTTTGAATTTGACGTAGTTGTTGCAACTCCTGACATGATGGGTGTTGTTGGTCGTTTAGGTCGTGTACTTGGTCCTAAGGGATTAATGCCAAACCCTAAGGCTGGTACTGTAACTATGGACGTTACCAAAGCAGTTAACGATATCAAAGCTGGTAAGATTGAGTACAGATTGGATAAGACAAACATTATTCACTGTCCACTTGGAAAGGCTTCCTTTACACAGGAACAGTTAAATGATAACTTCCAGACTTTAATCGGTGCTGTTATCAAAGCTAAGCCATCCGCAGCTAAGGGTCAGTATTTAAAGAGCGTTACACTTGCTTCCACTATGGGACCTGGCGTAAAGCTTAACACAGCTAAATTAGGCTAATTAAAATATATGATTACTGCATAATTCATAAAGGTATTTGTAGTATATACTTTAAGGTTATGCAGTAATATTAGGTAACAGTTCAGCTATGCAAGCTTATGGCTAAACTGTTACAATATTTATAAAAATGCAATAAAACATTTAACAAATGAGGGTTGACATACTTTGTGAAGTCATGTTATAATCGCATTTGTGAATAAGACTGCCGAAGACAGTAGGTGCCGAAGGGCATAAGGTATTAACCGCCTACCGAGGGAAAGTTAATTTAAATCGTATGATTTTGTTGACCTCTTTCTGCTTTGGCAGGACGAGGCTTTTTTGTATTATTGGGATTAATTTATTGATCGATATGATACAGAGATAGAGCTTGTCGCTAAGTCGACAAGGCAAAAAGAAACAAGGAGGTGTACGTAATGGCAAAAGTTGAATTAAAACAACCTATTGTAGAAGAAATTAAGGGCTATGTAGATAACGCGAAAGCGGCTGTTTTAGTAGATTACCGTGGTTTAACCGTTGCTCAGGATACTGAACTTCGTAAGAAGTTAAGAGATGCTGGTGTGGTTTACAAGGTATACAAGAACACAATGCTTAACTTTGCATTCAAAGGAACTGCATATGAAGCTCTTGCTCAGAAGCTTGAAGGACCAACAGCTGTTGCTTTTGGTTTAGAAGATGCTACTGCTCCTGCAAGAATTTTATTTGAAGCTACTAAGACAATGCCTAAGCTTGAGCTTAAAGCAGGTGTTGTTGATGGAACTTACTATGATGAAAAAGGTATCGTGGTTATCGCGACTATTCCTTCCAGAGAAGTTCTTATTTCCAAGTTACTTGGAAGCTTACAGTCACCAATTACAAACTTTGCTCGTGTTATTAAGCAGATCGCTGAGAAGCAGGCTTAATTTTGGCTATTGTTGATCTGTTCGCAGATCACATAGACATAGGTTTAATTACGAACATATTAGGCAATTTGTAAGAGACTCTAAATGGTTATGATATAACCCGAACATTATCAAATATTAAAAATTATATGGAGGTATATTAAAATGACAACTCAAGATTTTATCGAGGCAATTAAAGGCCTTACCGTTTTAGAATTAAATGATTTAGTAAAAGCATGTGAAGAAGAATTTGGTGTATCCGCAGCAGCAGGCGTTGTAGTAGCAGCTGGTCCTGCAGCAGAAGCTGAAGAAGAGAAGACAGAGTGGAATGTAGAGTTAACAGATGCAGGCCCTAACAAAGTTAAAGTTATCAAGGTTGTTCGTGAAGTAACAGGCTTAGGCTTAAAAGAAGCTAAGGATCTTGTTGATGGAGCTCCTAAGATCGTTAAGGAAGGCGCTAACAAGGCTGAATCCGAAGATCTTAAGGCTAAGTTAGAAGCAGAAGGCGCTAAGGTTACTTTAAAGTAATCATATCAATGCAAATTCAAGTAGGACTTTCCGTTGGAAGGTCCTACTTTTTTTGCTTTATTTCATATTGACTAGCTAAATAAATAATACGTTATATTTAAGTACAATAATTTGAGGATTTTATCATATACTCTATTGTGGATGTGTTAATATTAAATCTTATGGATTCCTAGCAACAATTATTAATATATGGAAAGTTTGCTCTGTAACATTCGCGTAAGTATATATCAAAAAACTAGAAAGGACTAATTGATGCCGCCTATGTCTGACCAGGATTTCTATACCTTTCGAGAATATTTGAGGAAAGAACACGAGTATTTATCTCCATCAGCCGAGGATTATGTTGAGATGATCTATAGATTATCAAGAGAACACGGGTTTACAAGAGTAAATGATCTTGCTGCGGCGTTAAATGTACAACCGCCTTCTGTAACAAAAATGATTCAGAAACTTTCAGAAATGAAATTATTAAAGTACGAAAAATATGGTTTTATTATTTTAGAGGCCCCAGGCCTCGAAAAGGGTGAAGCTTTACTCAAACGGCACAATATTGTGGAAAGTTTTCTGAAATTGCTTAATGTTAAAGAAGGACTTTTAGAAGAAACGGAAAAGATAGAACATATGATTAATAATGAAATCTTATGTGGGATTCATGACTTAGTGGATTATTTTGATAATAATCCTCGGTTGCTGAAAACCTTTAATGAATATCGCACCACTAGAGAATAAGGATAAGAGAAGGATGAATTAAATTCATCCATCCCTTATCCTTAACTATATATGCGAGTTTTTTAGTATTAGTCAAGACCCAGCAAACGGAATACGCTGGTTGTGAGAAAACAAACTGCAATCGCTATACCTGTGGGTATTGCGAAGGCTAGTAAGGTCCATTTAATGCTTTTTGTTTCCTTGCGTATTGTTAAAAGTGTGGTAGCACAGGGCCAATGCAGTAAGCTAAATAACATAGTATTTAAAGCAGTTAGGTGTGTCCAGCCGTTATCCACCAAGAGATTTTTTAAGGAGTCAAGACTATCATACTCAAGCATGGAACCAGAGGAGAGATAGCACATCATGAGGATGGGAAGGACAATTTCATTTGCAGGTAAGCCCAAAATAAAAGCCATTAGTATAAATCCATCTAGACCGATTAAATTCGCAAAGGGGTCAAAAAAGCCTGCCACATGACCGATGATGCTTATGTCATTAATATAGATATTTCCTAAGATCCAGATGGCTGCTCCAGCTGGTGCGGCAATAATAACCGCTCTCCACAAGACAAATAAGGTTCGGTCAATAACAGAGGTATAAATTACTCGGCCTATTTTAGGCACGCGGTAGGGTGGCAGCTCTAAGGTGAAGGTAGAGGGGATTCCTTTCAATAAAGTTTTAGACAGTAAGTAGGATACAAGCAAGGTCGTCATTATCCCTATAATAATTAACACGGTTACAGATAATGCAGGTATAATACCAAATTTGCTGGTTCCTCCAAACACTAAAAATATAGAGGAAATAGCAATTAAGGTTGGAAATCTGCCATTACAGGGTACAAAGTTATTTGTTAAAGTTGCAATTAAGCGCTCTCTTGGTGAATCTATAATTCTGCAGGCGATAATTCCAGCAGCATTGCATCCAAACCCCATGCACATGGTTAGACATTGCTTCCCATGAGTACATGCTTTTTTAAACATATGGTCCATGTTGAAGGCGACACGAGGGAGAAAACCAAGGTCCTCAAGTATTGTAAAAAGAGGAAAGAAAATTGCCATTGGCGGGAGCATAACGGATACGACCCATGCAAGAGTTCTAAAAAGGCCCAGGATTAAAACCCCATGTAACCAATCAGGTGCATTAAGGTACGCAAATAGCTGTGTTAATTTATCCTCAACACCAAATAAAAAGTCGGCAATCATTGCAGAAGGGACATTGGCTCCACTAATGGTAATCCAAAAAACTAGTGCTAACGATAATAACATAATTGGGATACCAAATAACCGGGAGGTTATAATGTTATCTATTTTTCTGTCACGATTTGTACTTTTGCTATCCTCTGAAACACACATTTTTTTAATTTCTTCCGCTCGCTTGTAAATATGTTCTATAATGTGGTCTCTAATTGGGGGTAGCTCCTCTTTGAGCTTATTTAGTTGCATATGTGATTGTATTTCCTTTTGTACATTTTCATCCAGTTGATCAAATAGTATTTGCTTAATTAAGTCATCACCATCAAGTGCTCGTAAGGCAAGCCATCTACTTTTTACAAAAGAGGCACCATCCTCAATGAATTGCTGAATATTTTTGACTTGTTCCTCCAGGAGATCGCCATAGAGAGCCACTTTAGCGCTAGGGTTTAACTTCTTTGTTGTTACTTTATAAATAGCTTCTTTGAGGTCGTCAACACCTATACCATTACGAGCTGAACTTAAAATAACGGGGATACCCAATTCTTTTTCGATTGCCTGTTGATCGATAAAGATTTTTTTCTTCTTTGCTTCATCAATTAGATTAATACATAATATGACCCGATCAGATAATTCCATTACTTGATAAACAAGACTTAAATTTCGTTCCAGACAAGTGGCATCTGCAACAACTACAATGGCGTCTGGATTACCAAAGCATAAGAAGTTTCGTGCAACTTCTTCTTCAGCTGAGGCAGGAAATAAGGAATATGTTCCTGGGAGATCAATTAATATATTTTCTATGTTGTTGTAAGTAAATTCGCCACGTGCATTTACAACAGTTTTACCAGGCCAGTTTCCTGTGTGCTGGTGTAAGCCGGTCAATGAATTAAATACAGTGCTTTTTCCTGTGTTAGGGTTGCCGGCCAATGCAATTACGTATTGACCTTCTTTCTTATCAATGTGAAAAGTATCAATCAGTGCTCCTATTTTTGTGGATTGAAAAGTTAATCCCATCCCAAACCTCCATGCGGGATATAATATGCGACAGCTTTTGTTAAAATAGAGATGTAGTAACTGATATTAAAGAAGCTTCTTCTTTTCTTAATGCAATCATTGTACCTCTAATATTATAAACGGTAGGGTCTCCGGAAGGACCTTTCCGTATAACTTCTACTCTTGTTCCCTTTGTCAGACCCAGTGCCAGCATTCTTTCCCTTAAGGTTCCGATTGATGACAGGTCTAAAACAGTTGCATATTCTCCTGCAGAAATGTGATTAAGTGTTTGCATAGTGGTACCTCCTAATACGTACTAAAACATTTTGTAATATTTTCATGTTGAAGCTAATATCATAGTATGCATGGGGATTATTGAATGTTACATAAAAGAAAAAAAGTTTGTGGAAGGAAAGAAAGTTAGTTGAAGGAAAGATTGAGAGTAGACTCATGAATTGTAAAAAGGTATAATTCATTTGTTGCAAAGTAGACTCATGAATTGCAAGAACAGCAATTTGTTCGTTAAAAAGCAGACTCATGAATTGTAAAACACAATTAATTTGATACTTGGTAGACTCATGAATTGTAAAAGATACAATTCATTCGTTAAAAAGTTTCATGGAAGATACTAAATTTTGAAACTACTGTTTCAAAATTTAGTATCTTCCATGCCTGCATAATTACCAGGGTAATTATGCAGAAAACCCCAGCTCCTTCGAGCTGGGGTTTTTAAACTTTTTAAATTGTATAAACTTGTATGTATAAAATCGAAAAAAACGAAAAATTTACGTTGACAGTTGAAAATAAGTGTGCTAGTATGAAAGATGCACTTTTGTGG
>JAFACO010000172.1 GCA_023425485.1 Bacillota bacterium | reverse complement strand
GGGTATATTCATACAAGTCATGCCAACGATTTTGTTTTACAATGAACAAAAGATACTTATTCAATTATCTTAATTCATAAAAACAACAACAGCAAGGGAAGGATTTATACTATTTGTTTAAAAGATTACATATACAAAGGTAAAAATCGTGGGTATTATAGAAGTGGTGTATTCTATTCCAACATTATTCGACATATAGGAATGAGGGAAAAATATAATGATTAGATGGATTTCAAAACATTTTCTTACAAAAATTTTGCTGGTTACACTTGTTCTATTTCTTATGTTTTGTATTGTAAGTACCTACAGTAATTATAGGAATTTTACTGAGGAAGCTACTGAGACAGCAGTAATCAATATCAGTTCCATGATGGAAGTATTAAATAATAATTTTGAGCTGACCATAAAAGACATCGATTATGTAACGGCTCTTATTTCAAATAAAGTAACAACCAATATGAACGGAAGCGTTATGGAGTATTTAAGTATGGAGGATACAGATGCGGCAGAATTAGTACAGCGTCGCAGAGAAGTTAAGGACTACATGATAAGTATGTGTAGCTACAAATCCTATCTACAGGGAATGGCCATTTATGGGTTTAATGGTAGGAGTGTATCCTTTGGTATTACGATGACCGCTTCTGAGTTGATGGAGCAGGAATGGTATGATGACGTGCTCAGCAAGGAATTTAATATTATGTTTTCACCTCCTCACTATAGTAGCACAACAAGAAGTTTACCCAAAAGTAGTCAGGTATTCTCTATCATACGACCAATACAGTATCATGGAAAGACAATTGGAATAGTGGTAGCAGATATCAAAAGTTCGTTGTTAGATAATATGTTTAATATCAATAGTATTAATGGATATACAATCTATGTAGCGGATTCCGACACAGGAGAGGTGATTTATCAGCCCGAGGATTCTGTGGACTCACCGATTAATACCGCCATCAACAGAATTAAGGGAAGTGAGGGCTATAATTTCTTTGAAGAAAGTAATCAGCAATACCTGGCAGTTTATAAGTCTTCTGACTATACACCCTGGACCATTGTCGGAACAGTTTTAAAGAGTGATATTATAGCAGGATTTGTAATGGTAAGGAATAAAATGTTGGGGCTGGTAGGTATCTATGCCGCTATATTTATTGCCTTGATTCTAATAACCACCAACCTGATAACGAAAGATTTAAGGCGGTTGACTATGGCGGTTGCCGCAATTGACAGTGATAATATGAATTTGAACATAACCATAACCTCTCAGGACGAGATTGGCATTCTATATCAGCAAATTCAGGCGATGCTTAAAAGGATGAACGGCTTAATTCATAATATTAAATTAACAGAGAAGGAAAAGCGTAAATCTGAAATAAAAATGCTGCAGACGCAGATTAATCCTCATTTTCTATATAATACCCTTAATACAATTAAAATTCTGGCTTCCATGCAGGGAATTACCAATATCCAAACGGTTTGTAATGCCTTGTCAAATATATTGCATCTTAACCTGGATACCAGGAAGTATATTACTCTGGCAGAAGAGATGGATTATCTTATGAATTATCTACAGATCCAGGAATATCGATATGCAGGCAAGATAACCTATCGTTTCTCCATAGACGAGAATGTAAAAGAATATCTGATTCCAAAGCTTATGCTGCAGCCAATTGTTGAAAATGCTCTGCAGCATGGCATTGCTCCCCTGGACTATATGGGGGTTCTTCAGATTAATGCATATCAGGAAGAACAACAGATTAAGATTGCCATAAAAGATAACGGGAAGAGCTTTGATAAAGCACTGATTAGTGATAACCACTACATTGGAACGGAATCAAACCACATTGGACTATCTAATATCTTGGCAAGATTGAAGCTGTTGTTTGGTAGTGAGAGTGAGCTGCTAATCTTTAATGAGCCTGGATTATACACTTTAATTGAACTTACCTTACCGATGATAAAAGCAGGAAACGAGGGTGCCTATGATTAAGATAATGATAGCAGATGATGATTTTCTTGTTCGCTCCAATGTAAAATTGATGCTAAACGAATTGAATGGTAGAAACGAGCGCAATCATTTTGAAGTAGTTGCAGAGGCTGGCGACGGAGCAGAGGCAATCCGCCTATTAAGTTCTGTAGTGCCGGATATCATGATTTCTGATATACAGATGCCGAAGACCAATGGAATCGAACTACAGCGTTATGCGAATCAATCTTTGCCTTCTATCAAATTCATTATGCTTAGTAATTATGATGATTATGATTATGTCAGAGAAGCATTAACAAATGGTGCAGTGGATTATATTCTTAAGCATAAATTATCCGTTGATTTACTAGACGCAACCATAAATAGAGCCATAGACATGATAAAGGATAATTCTAATCAGAATCTTTCCAAGGAACTTACCAAAGGCTATAGCCTGGTTGCTCTCAAGAGGGACTTTTTACTAAGCCTAATCGCAGGCTTTTATTCTCAATTAGACGAGATTAAGACTCGTATATCGGTACTTGGATTGCCCATTGCGGTAAACAATGTACTTACAGTGATCATGACGGTACAGCAGGAAAACAAAAGAGATCAGGAGGAATACCTACTGGAAAATTCCATTATAAATATTATTGATGAAATACTCCTCGATACCCATAGCGGTATATGCTGTCATGTAACAGAGAATAAGTACATCATATTACTTTCCTATGCATCAATTTACAGTGAGAAAATGAGGCAGGAACGTTATTATGAGGTGTTGAACAGAATATCGGTATGTACTTATAAATATATGAATGTTAAGGCAAATTTTTATCAGGGTAGTGTAGTTGCAAATATAACAAATATTAAGAAGTCATATCAGGTAGCCGAGGAAAAATATCGCAATCGGTATTATGAAGGAATGGAGAAACATGATTTGGTGGCAGATAAACCCTTTGATGCACTAGCTGTTTTTGATTCTGAAAGAGAACGAAGTTTAATGGCACAGATCCGTTCCAACAATAAAAAGGCAGCCATGGATATTGTAAGGGATGTCTTCGAGGAATTGTGCAAATGGAGTCCTTCTTTGATTGAATCCCAGATTGTATTTATTGACCTGTTGGGTGTATTAAACAGAAGCTGCAAAGAAAGGTGCATTGATATCAATAAGATATATGTGGATAAGAAGACACCACAGGAGAAATTCAACGAGTTTACGTCCATAACTGATGCGAAAGAATGGTTTATAACACTGTATGAAAGGGTGTTGCAGGAGGGAGGACTTCAGCTTCAAATTCCGACTTCTGATTATGTATCCGAGGCAATCAGCTTTATTCACAGGCATTATGCAGAAAATATTTCACAGACTATGTTAGCAGATAATATAGGGATAAGCTCGGTTTATCTAAGCAAACTGTTTAAAGATAACTTGCAGATTGGATTCATGGAATATTTGAATAATTACCGATTGGAAAAAGCCAAGGTATTAATGAAGCAGAATAATTTCAGTAATAAAATGGTGGCGGGATTATGCGGCTTCAACGACGATGCATACTTTTCAAAGGTGTTTAAAAAGGCGGAAGGTATGACTCCAAAGGAATTTCGAAAGGCCAATGAATTAAAATAGTTCAATTTTAAATTAAAATATTACAGTTTTACAGGATCATTTCATTTGTATAATGATCTTACATGATAAGGGTGTCAAAAACACCAAAGGTGATATTTTGATACATTATCCGTACATTTAATCATTATGAGGAGGTAACAAATGAAAAAAATTATTGCATTATTACTTGTTGTGGCTATGGTAGTCAGTATGGCAGCCTGTAGTACAGAAAAGAAACCAAGTAACGATACTGTGAAACAAGAGGGGGAAACAAAAGGAAGTGATTCTGAACAGGGTGAGAAAAATGAAGATACTTCTAAGGAAATTCCCACACTTACAATGTTAACCTTTACAGACTGGTATAAATCTGGATGGGAAGCATTGGATGCTTACATAGATGAAAATGCTGAGAGACTTGGCTTCCGCCTGGATATTCAAATGATCGCAGGTGGCGGCGAAGGTGAAGAATTACTAAGAGCGAAATTTGCTACAGGTGATTTGCCAGATCTTCTTCAGTCTTACGGTGCGAAATGGCTTAACAATGTAGCAGGCGTGCTTGACCAAATGCAGGTACTGGAAAACGTTGATATGTCTGAATATGATCAAAGTATGCTGGAGCAGGGAGGCTATATCTGGGATGGCAAGTTATATGGTATTCCAGTAGACAGCACCAGTCTTGTGGGTGTGTTCTATAATAAAACTGTTTTTGCAAATGCCGGAATTGAGAAAGCTCCTACTAACTGGGATGAATTCCTTGCTGTATGTGACAAGATTAAAGCATCTGGCGTTACTCCATTATATTACGCAGGTGCTGATACCTGGACGTTACAATGCTTTACACATTTTGGATTCAATCAGGACGTAGTAGATAGTGGATTAACTTATCGCGAATTCTGGAATGAAATGAATACGAATAAAAGACATTACTCAGATGCTACGAACTTTGCAGATGCGATTAAGAAATCCAAGGATGTGATAGGTCTTGGCTATGTGAATGAAACTTATCTATCTGATACCTATGATATGGCACAGACCGCTCTTGCAGAAGGAACTGCAGGTATGCATGTGAACGGAACCTGGATTTATGACGAAATTGCAAGTAAGTATCCAGAAGCTGCAGACAAGATTGGCTCCTTTGTATTACCATTAAATGATGGGACCAATTACACCTGTTCCTCCATGCCTGGCGCAATTGGTATGACAGAGTCCTGCAG
>JAFACO010000105.1 GCA_023425485.1 Bacillota bacterium | reverse complement strand
GAAACAATTCGCGCATTGGAGCTAGGCGCATTTGACTTTGTAACAAAACCCGAAAGTTATCTTGAAGTGAAGAGTAATCAATTTTCAGATAAAATATTGGGTGCACTGGCAACTGCTACTAAGATTGAAAAAGTAGTTGCAAAGATAAGCATACAGGAAAGAATCGTGGTAAAGAAAGAAATCAAGGTTAAGCCTAAGGTTCTACCTAATATGCTACCTAAAAATGCGAATAAGCTGGTTGCTTTGGCATGTTCTACTGGTGGCCCCAAAGCTCTCCATGTCGTTATTCCAAGTCTGCCACAGGATCTGGATGCAAGTGTATTAATTGTCCAACATATGCCCGGTGGATTTACAAAATCCTTAGCAGATCGATTGAATGAATTAAGTCAACTGACCGTAAAGGAAGCAGAGGATGGAGAAATACTTTGTAAAGGCACTGTATATATTGCAAAAGGTGGGTTTCAGATGAGAGTAAAGAAACAGCCTTGTGGTCAATATGCAATTTCTTTATCCAAAGAAGCTGCAAGACAAGGATTAATGCCCTGTGCAGACATCATGTATGAATCATTAGTAGACACCGACTTTGATGAAATTACTTGCGTAGTATTAACTGGAATGGGTGGTGACGGTACAGCCGGAATATCACAGCTTATGCAAAACAAAAATATTTATGTAATTGCTCAAAACGAAGAAACCAGTATTGTTTATGGAATGCCCAAGGTTGTAAAGGAAGCTGGACTTGTGGATGAAGTAGTTGCACTTAATGAGGTATCTGATTCAATTATAAAAAATGTGGGGGTGAATTAAATGGATGTAAGCCAATACCTAGAGATTTTTATTGAAGAAACTAAAGAACATTTGCAAAGTTTAAATGAACATTTATTAATTCTGGAACGTGAACCTGAAAATGAGAATACAATAAATGAAATCTTTCGAGCAGCTCATTCCTTAAAAGGTATGTCTGGTACCATGGGCTATAAAAGAATGCAGCACTTAACCCATGACATGGAGAATGTTTTCTCTGAAATCAGAAATGGTCATATGAAAGCAAATTCACAGTTGGTGGATATACTGTTTAAAGGACTTGATGCTCTGGAAACCTATCTGGGCAATATCCAATCCGATGCAAATGAAGGAGAGGATGATAATCAAGATATCCTGAATGCTTTAAATGATATTCTAAATGCAGGTCTTGGTAAAGCTGCACCAGTTGCAGAACCAAAGGCAAAGGAAGCTCCAAAAGCAGCTGCTGTAGCCGCAGACCAGGAAAAGATGAAATTCAAATCAATTAAACTGGAAGAGCATGAGAAGAAGGCAATTGTTAGAGCTGGACAACTTGGATTAAATGTGATTGGACTCACCGTATATATTCATGAATACTGTGTGCTGAAAGGCGCAAGAGCATTTATGGTTAACCGTACTCTGGAAGAGATGGGTGAAATTATTAAGCTGTTCCCTAGTGCGCAGGATTTGGAAGATGAAAAGTATGATTTTGAATATTCCGCTTTTATCATTACCAAGGAGACACCGGACAAGCTTATTAAAGTTGCTTCTAATGTATCCGAAGTAAAAGAAGTAGTAGCTGACTTTATTCAGTTATCTGATTCAGAGGTAGCTTCCTATACTGCGATGCTTAAACAGGATGAATCAGCGGTTCATCAACAGAAACAAGCAGTTGATCCTGGGGCAGTAAAAGCAAGTAGTGCACCCGCAACAAAACCGGCAGCGAAACCAGTTGCAAACCGTTCTGTTCGTGTTGATATTGATAAACTGGATGTTTTAATGAATTTAGTAAGCGAACTTATCATTGCAAAGAATGGATTGATTTCCAGTAGCAGTACCTCAGATATTAGGCTTGATAATAATTTCCATGAACAAATTGAGTACCTGGAACGAGTAACAACAAATCTTCATGAATCAGTTATGAAGACAAGGATGGTGCCAATTGAAAGTGTTGTAAACCGTTTCCCAAGAATGATAAGAGACTTATCAAAGAAGCTTGAGAAGGAAATGGAACTATATATGACCGGTGAAGAGACAGAACTTGACCGAACCGTTATTGATGAGATTGGTGATCCTTTAATGCATTTACTTCGTAATGCTGCAGATCATGGGCTTGAGAGTAATGAAGAGAGAGCAAAAAAAGGTAAGAATCCAACTGGATCCATTTATTTGGACGCATATCAGGATGGTAACAACGTTGTAATCGAAGTTCGTGATGATGGTTCTGGTATTAATACAGAGAAGATTAAGAGAAAAGCAATTGAAAAAGGTGCTATTACTGTAGATCAAGCGGAATTAATGACGGATAAGGATATTATTGATATACTGTTCCAGCCTAGCTTTTCAACAGCAGAACAGGTTACAGATGTCTCTGGTAGAGGTGTAGGGCTTGATGTTGTTAAGACTAAGATTGAAGCACTTGGTGGAGAGATTGAAGCGAGAACGAAGCTTGGAGAAGGATCCAACTTTATTATTCGTCTTCCACTTACCCTTGCAATTGTTCAAGCGTTAATGGTAATCATCGGTAATGAGAAATATGCACTTCCACTTGGAAGTATTCAAACGGTAGAGAATATCCCATGTACAGATATTAAAACAATTCAAGGAAAAGAAGTTATTAATTTACGTGGTCATGTTGTACCGGTTGTACGTCTTGGTAATGTCCTAAAGTGTACTCCAGCAGAAGTTGAACCAGAAGAACTATTGGTTGTAATTGTAAAAAAAGGTGAGAGACTTGCGGGTATGGTTGTTGACGAATTAATTGGCCAACAGGAGATTGTAATTAAGTCAATTGGTAAATACATTAAGAATCATAGAATTATCAGTGGTGCTACAATACTTGGTAATGGTGAAGTAGCCTTAATATTAGATGTTAATTCATTAGTTTAGGAGGTGCTTAAGATGGAAGTTATTGATACAAAACAATATATTGTTGCTTACTTGAACAATGGTCAGTATGGCATAGATATTAAACAGATTGATAATATTATAGTAATGCAAAATATAACCAGAGTACCAAAGGCACAATCCTATTTCAAAGGTGTTATTAATCTACGTGGTGAAATAGTGCCTGTTATGAGTCTTAGAAGCACACTTAGTTTACCGGAAGATACTTATACTACAAAATCACGTATTATTATTGTAAGACCTGAGGCTTCTGCAGCACCGGTGGGCATGATTGTCGATGAAGTCAAAGAAGTAATTTCCCTGCCAACAGAAGCAATTGAGAAAATGACCTACGACGAAAAAGATGAGAAGGCTAATTTCAGTATTGGTGTTGGTAAATACGAAAATGAATTAATAAATCTTCTTAACATTAATGCAGTTGTGTATGATAAGGATAATTCAAAGGATACAAAGAAATAGAAAAATAATTAAAAATAATAATAAAAAGGTGAGGTGTTTGCGAAGTGCCTGAAATTAATTTAAATGAAATGGACCATATGCAGTTTGACGTACTTAGAGAAATCGGCAATATAGGAGCTGGGAATGCAACAACAGCACTCTCGCAAATGATAAATTCTAAGCTTGATATGAAGGTTCCAAAAGTAGATTTGCTGGAATTTAAAGAGCTATCAGAAATCGTTGGCGGAGCTGAAAATTTAGTAGTTGGTATCTTATTTACACTGGAAGGCCAAATTGATGGAATGATGATGTTTATGATGAATCTGGAAGCCTCCAGACATCTGGTAAATCTATTGGTTGGTTCTGATTATGGGACAGCTACAGGCGAGTTCTCTGAAATGGAATTATCTGCTTTGAATGAAATAGGTAATATAATTGCAGGAGCATACCTCTCCTCCTTGTCAACCTTAACAAATATGTTAATTACCTCCAGCGTTCCCCATATGGCAATTGATATGGCAGGAGCAATTCTTAGTGTTCCAGCAATTGAGTTTGGAAAGATTGGCGATAAGGCACTTTTGATCGAGACAGAATTCGGGGACGAAGGACATGCAGTAAATGGATATTTTATATTAATACCTACGATTGATTCGTATTCAGCAATATTATCTTCATTGGGATTATAGGGTGATTACATGAACGAGATGATAAAGGTTGGGATGGCAGATCTAAATGTATGTGTGTCTCCCAATGCACTTACAACACTTGGTCTTGGTTCTTGTGTCGGGATTGTTCTCTATGATCCGATCAGAAAAATTGCCGGGATGGTACACGTAATGCTGCCAGACAGCACAAAAATAATAAATAACGAGAATAAAGCTAAATTTGCTGACACTGGTATTGATGCTTTAATTCAAAGAATGATACAAATTGGGGCCGATAGGCGGGTATTAATAGCAAAAATTGCTGGTGGAGCTCAGATGTTTGCCTTTAGCAATAATAATGACATGATGCGTATAGGAGATAGGAACGTCGAAGCAACCAGATTAAAGTTATCACAACTAGGGATTAGTATTAAAGCCGCGGATACCGGTTATAATTATGGTAGAACAATTGAATTCTATCCTGAAACAGGTGATCTGTTAATTAAATCGGTTGGTAAGGATAAAAAGATTGTTTAGAGTTAGATGGAGGTCTAATGAAAGAACGATATATTCCGGCATTCATCATGCTCATAGCAGGTGCCATTACTAGTATTATTAACATTGTAAATCAGGTTGAACTTGTTACAGCATTAAAACGATTGTTGCTTGTAATCATCATTTTCTATATTATTGGTTTAATCATGAAAGCCATTCTTCAAATAGGTCTTAAAAAATTGGCAAAGAAACAAGAGGAAGATCTGGAGGAAGTACCTGTCTCTGACGAAGAGAATATATCATAACTCAAGGAGACTGACTATGCTATATGCTTATTAAGGTTAGCAAATTTCAGGAGGAACTATGAACGCTGATTACAAACTTAAGCTCTGGGAAGATTTTACCAAAAGAAGAACACCCGAGCTCCAGGAAAAGATCATAATTGAATATGCAGGATTGGTGAAACTGGTAGCAGGTCGTTTAAGTATGTATCTGGGATATCATGTTGAATATGATGACCTTGTAGGATATGGTACCTTTGGACTGATTGATGCAATCGACAAATTCGATTATAATAAAGGTGTTAAGTTTGAAACCTACGCCTCATTAAGAATACGTGGTGCTATTCTAGATCAAATTCGAAAGATGGATTGGATTCCAAGGAGCATCCGACAGAAGCAGCGAAAAATTGACTTGGCATACCAAAACCTTGAGTCAAAGTATGGTCGCATGGCAAGTGAAGAAGAAGTTGCTTTAGAGCTTGAAATATCAATGGAGGAATTAGAGAATTGGCAGAGCCAAACAAAGGTCTCTAATGTGATTTCTCTGGATGAATTCATTGACCAGGGAAGTGAATCGAAGGTTGATCCTAATCTAACTGCAAAATATGATCAACCGGATAAGGTAGTTGAGAAGCAAGAGCTGAAAGAATTACTAATTAAAGCATTGGAAACATTAACTGAGAAAGAAAAGAAGGTAATAATTCTTTACTATTACGAGGAGTTGACCTTAAAAGAGATAAGTCGCATTTTAGAGGTCTCAGAATCAAGAATTTCACAGTTACATACCAAAGCTTTACAAAAAATGAAATTTAAACTTGGCAATAATATGGAACTTATTACGAATCTATAGTAATACTGGATGGGGATCAGGTTGATTCGTTTTATTAAGTATTCATTTGTTAGAGAATATAGGCAAAGGTTGATTGGAGAAATATGTAGTGTATTTCTCTTTTCGCAATGTCTGACTGTTGTCAATTTGAGAGGAGGGGCATTATGAAGGGAAGAAATGGTTATTTTGAGTTATTTACTAAATTTGATGGAACATATCTTCGGCTTTATGAAGCAGAAGCAGGCGGTGGACCTGTTTTTTATGATGAAATTAGTAAATATCTTACCGATATGAAAATCTACGAATATGATAAAATAGCAGTTGGTAGAGCCATTACCTCTTTGCAAGGTGTTGCAGAGGTAAAACTAACTC
>JAFACO010000102.1 GCA_023425485.1 Bacillota bacterium | reverse complement strand
TTATTGTTTTCTTAATCTAACACAACCTCTAAATAACTTCGCATCGCTGGCAAATTGCGTTTTATCGCTGCAATAAGAAAAAGCAAATCTGTTATCTGTTCCCTCTAGTTCTTCAGAACTATTAATGCTTTTATTACTAGAGGATTTATAGTGGTAAAAAGAAAACTCCGTTTGTTTGCTTACATGATAAAGAAGGCTTCCAAAAGCGGAACTGTTATCCGCAGTAAACTCCGACTGATAGGCCAACAGCACATTTTTTAGCATTTCCAGCTCACTATAAGCACTGTTGCTTTGATTGGTTTTGAATGTATTAATCTTTGCAAAGGGGCATTGTAAAGGAGAAAAACACGTCATTGAATTAATTGAAAAATGTATAAAACTGCTAACGCCGGATGGAAAATTGTATTTGGGTGATATTCGGAATTTTGATTATCTTTTTGAGCATTACTTGTCAGTCATTTCCTGCAATACTCCTCAAGAAACAACCTTGTATGATTTGAAATCAGGTGTATTAAAAGCTGTTTACGCTGAAGAAGAATTACTGTTGTCCCCATCGCTATTTATTAATATGCCAAAGTTGATTCCCAGCTTGGCTGATGTGCGTATCTTGCTGAAAAAGGGCAAATACGTCAACGAGATGAATAAATTTAGATATGACGTTCTTATAAGAAAGTCACCACCATTATGTTTCAACTGTGATACAGCCATAGATACTGCTGATAAGCCAATTAATCTCAATAAGATAGAACATTTACTTTCGAGTAAAAAGATTCCTTCGCTACAAATCAGGAATATCAAAAATGCCCATTTGATGCAAGAAATAACCTTGGCAAAGTATCTTCTTGAAAATCACCTTCCAGAAACGACTCTACATGAATTCAAAAGTAACGTAGCATCCCTTACATCTGATGTTTTGCACCCTCATAGCCTTTATGAGCTTGGCAAAAAGTATCAATATCATGTTGAAATAACAATATCCGATTTTAATGAAAAAGGTTTATTTGATGCTTATTTATGGCAAACTGAGTTGTTTGCTCATTCAACATTGCCATTTTTCAACTATGAAAACTTATCAGACAATACTAGCAATAACTCTCATCTTAAAAGCCTGTCTTATCAGCTAGAACCACAATTGCGCGTGTGGTTACAAAATCGACTACCAGGTTATATGATTCCTAATCACATTGTAGTGCTGGATAAAATACCGCTTAATCAGAATGATAAAATCTCATTCGAGCAGCTACGTGACATGTCTGTTCTCGTGGAGACGATCAATGTCGTTAAAGAAAAACCACGTAATATAATAGAATCAAAAATCCATGAAATTTGGTGTGAGCTGCTGGGGCTAGACGAAATAGATATTCAATCCAATTTTTTTTCACTTGGTGGACATTCATTATTAGCCAGTACGATGCTTATAAGATTAAACGAACAATTTGACACAAACTTACCTATTCGAATCATTTTCTCTCATCCAACTATTGAGGGGATAGCTTTACTCTTAGCGCCACAGGTACAAATTTTCCAATTTGAGTCCATTACTCGAAGAGCAGATAGTACCCTTGCGTCACCAGTCTCTTCAGCTCAAAAACGTTTATGGATATTAGATAAATTACTCCCTGATACAAGCATGTATAACATGCCTTCTATTTATCGCATAAGTGGAGATTTCAGTATTGAATCAATCAAAAAAGCTTTTGACAAGATATGTGCTCGACATGAAATATTAAGGACAATCTTTAAGGCTAATAGTTCTGGGATATATCAGCAGGTATTAAATGAACCACACTATTTATTTAACTATTTCTTATCCATTAAAGATTATGTTGAGCCTATCAATGAAATATGTCGCTACCAGTTCAATTTAGAAAATGGTCCATTGCTTACTGTTAACCTGTTAAAAGTAGGTCATTATGAGCACATACTTGTAATAAATATGCCACACATTATTTCAGATGGATGGTCTATCAAAGTATTATTTGATGAGTTAGCTCTGTTTTATAACCAATTTACAGCTGGAATCGAGATAGCTGTAGAAGACTTACCTATACAATATGCAGATTATGCCATTTGGCATAATAACACTCTCGTTCCATCCATTTTCCAAGAACAGATAGAATACTGGCAACAGCAACTTGCAAAAGCACCTGATACGATTGACTTTCCGTTTGATTTCAAACGGCCTGTTACAAGGAATTTTTCTGGAAAAATTCATCACTTAACGATTGAAAATAGTTTATATAAAGCCATTAAAGATTTATCTGAACACATGCAATGTACTTTATACATAATGCTTTTATGCATTTTCAAACTGCTTATATCCAAGTATACACTCCATGAAGATATAATCGTCGGTACACCCGCCGCTAATCGACATTATACTGGTGTAGAGAGATTGATCGGTTTTTTTGTTAATATTCTGCCGATACGCAGTAGACTCAGGAAGGACCGTTCATTCAAAGACAATTTAGCTGCAGTCAAAAACATTGTTTTTGAGGCTATAAGTCATCAGGATATTCCATTTGAAGAAGTGGTGAAGGCACTGAACATCAGACAAGATTTGTCACGACATCCTATTTTCCAGTTTGTGTTTGCTCTGGAGAAAATGGAAGCGTCAAATCAAGATTTTCATCAGCTTTTACTGAAACGGGAAGATGTATCA
>JAFACO010000088.1 GCA_023425485.1 Bacillota bacterium | reverse complement strand
CTTCTTTCCCCTCGCGTGCTCCCTGCAATACGCCCACCAAAGTTGCGTTAATTGCAGCTGTTGGGCCACCGGATTGAGCAACCAATACATTCTTCATTCCATTTCCTCCTATGAATTCAGCAAAATGCTGGTTTATGAAATCCCCCTCTAAAGTATTTCATAACCCCTTTACCATAACACACAATGTTAAATATATTGTGCTTGTGGGTGCTTGTCAAGGAATATTAGAGAAATACATTATACTTCTCTTTCGGTTCTTTTCAATTGCCGAATCACACCAGTTGCTTCTATGGCTTTAATCAAAGTAAAAAGCAGCAATGTTTCTACCGGAAGGAATAACGCGGCTTTTAATAATCGATATGGTAAGATTGCCATAAAAGCATCTCCATATAATAACGTCAGCCAATAAGTATTCAGAATATTAATCGTTACAAAATTGATGAGATTAGCAACCAGAATCCGTAGTAAACTAACTGGTTTTTTGTAAAGAATGGAACCGTATAGTAGTCCAGATAGAATTGCACTAATTGTAAACCCATAGAAGAAAGGACCATTCGGACGTACAAAATAAACCAGCAAATCAGTGATTCCACCAAGAATAGCCCCTACTACAGGACCAAATAAATAGTTGGAGAATTCCATTGGTAAATAAACAAATGAAACTTTAATACTTGGCATCGGCATAAATGTTAAAAAGGCACCGAATACAACTGCTATGGCTATAAACATAGCCATTAAAACTAAATTTCTCGTGTTTTTTAATTCGAGAAAGGATGAAACATAAAGCTCTTTTAATTTACGCATAAAAAAATTACCTCCTTTGCAGACCTTTTACTACAATAAGAGGTAACATCAAAAATCTATTTGACGGCCTTGTTTGTAGCAGCGGGATGCGAATCATGTACCGCAAGTTTCCTTTTCGTCCGGCTGACAACTCCCTGTTCAACCAGCACTTAACGCACATGTTTCTACTCTGCTTATTAAATTTTGTAATCCAAGTATAGCATAGAAATTTCAAATTGCAAGATTAATATCTATATTTATAGTATTTTTTAGAACTATTCTTTTTCTAAGGGTAAATACAAAATACATTTCATTATACTTACTCGAAACTAATTTCCACACTCAATACTGATTTGATTGAATTTATCAAGAATATCATCAATTATCAAAGCTTTTTTCACATCTCCTGCCTTGTCTATAACAACATTACCCTGATGCATCATAACAAGACGGTTACCGTATTCTACTGCATATCTTAGATTATGGGTTACCATAATTGTCGTTAGCTGTTTTTCCTTAACCACCTTATCTGTCAGTTCCATAATAATATCTGCGGTCTTTGGATCCAGAGCGGCAGTATGTTCATCTAATATGAGAAATTCAATCGGCGTCATGGTTGCCATTAACAGAGCCATCGCCTGTCTTTGACCACCGGAAAGTGAACCCACCGGAATGTTCAATTTATCCTCTAATCCAAGGTTCAGGGAGGACAAGCTCTCTCTGTAGAAATCTATTCTTTTTTTATTGGTACCTAATTTAAGATTAAACGGATTACCTTTATTATCTGCCAAAGACATATTCTCAAGAATCGTCATCGTTGGGCAGGTTCCCATGGCAGGATTTTGATAAACTCTACCAATTCTTCTTAGCCTCTTGTACTCTGGCTTATTAGTAATGTCATCTGTTCCAATCAGGATATTGCCACTATCGGTGGGAATACTTCCACAAATAATATTTAACATGGAGGTCTTACCTGACCCATTGCTGCCAACCACCGAGACAAACTCACCTTTTTCTACCTTTAGGTTAAAGTTCAAGAACAGGCACATTTCATTGACCGTACCAGGATTATAGTGTTTTGTAATGTTACGCAGCTCTATCATTTGCTTTCACCCTCCTCTTTCGGTCATTGCTGATTACTAATATGGCCAGGAATAATACTGCCGTTATTAATTTCATATCTGTAGAAGTAAGACCAGCGGCAATAGCAATCATAGTACAGGCTTTATATAAGATTGCACCAAAAACTACAGCCGTTGTCGCCTTTATGGTATGGTCTTTTTTCAGTTTTAAAATTTTACCGCCTGCTTTTAGGAACGGTCTTTTCGTAAAAAGATTGACACCGATAATAACGCTTGCAAGACCAATAACTATCGTTCCCGTACCCATGGAGATTTCGAAAAATCCACCTTTCTGTACATAGATGCTTCCTGATAATGCCACGAATGCATTTGCTATAGCAAGTCCAACGATTTTCACCATTCCCTTATCCTTTGCCAGGGAGGTTACTAAAGCTTCATTATCACCTACAGCTCTTAAAAGATATCCTGACTTTGTTTTTAGATAAATGTCCAATAATAGCTTCATAATTACAACGATAATGAAAAGGATGATAGCGACTAAATAATCCTGCAAACCTTCTGGTATTACTTTGCTTAAGAAGCTATTTTCAAAAATGCTTTCCTTAGAGAAAATCGGTATGTTAGATCTGCCACCAATACGAAGATTAATGGAATATAGGGC
>JAFACO010000075.1 GCA_023425485.1 Bacillota bacterium | reverse complement strand
TCTATGGACGTCTCATATTTATAATCATAAACCAGGCTTTCATCACCAAGTATCAGGTTAAGCTGTAAATCCTTTAGCTCATGAATGCATATCTTACCAAACTCATCTCGCAATAAATACCATTCACCTTTATTCAATAACGTATCACTAATACCCGAATAAATGATGTCTAGCCAAGTAGAATCGTCCTTTACTTCTGTTGCCAATTTATATTTGGTATCTTTCAAACCACCCTTTTTCAGATGAAAATAATTACACATTCTTATAGCTAAAGTTGTAACTGTATCTTCTTGAACAACTATGGTATCCTTTGCTTTACAATACCGAAGCTGATCATATGCAGTAACACTTATTTCTTTCCCTTTTCCTCTACTTACCTTGAAAACATAACCATAAAAAATAGCAGTTGAATTATACTTGAAACTAATTACACTGCCATTTTTAATATTCAGATTTTCATTAATATAAGTGAATTCGAGAGTACTGCACCCTTCGTTCAAGCTATCTTTGAAGCTTATTTTGCTGACCAGCTCACTAATATCATAGACCTTATCTCCTACCTTAACTAAGAACTCCATCATGAAGGAATCACCAACTTCATTCCAACTTTTATTACAGAAGGATTTGAGATAATGTTTTTATTTGCATTATATATTTTCGGATATTTTGAACCGTCGTTATAATATTTTTTTGCAATAGCATATAGCGTATCACCTGATTTCACTACATAAGTTCCTGAGCTTTTTGGATTTCTCTCTTCCTTCTTGCTGGTGGTTTTTTTACCAGTCTTCTTATCGACAAGTAAAACATATTCCTGTTTTGCATGATCTTTATATTCCACGAGTTTAAAGGATACGTACTTGTCTTTTTCTTCCCCAGCTTTTTCAGTAATCGTCAGGCTTTCTATTAATACAAGTGTATTAATTGCATCATTATCAAGCTTATTTTTGGTAGTCTTTCCTGCTAGAAACCTAACCGGTACAAGCTGTTCTCTCCACTCGCTAAATACTTTTAGATATTCCTCTGCATCTATAAAGCCTTTTGGTGTTACGACATAATGTAAAGTATCATTTGGAAGCTCTGCTTCGAAGCTATACTCCTTTAACTCCATATGTGTTGGTACAGCGATTTGACCTAACTTTAATATTTCATATTTTTCTACTGCTTGATTCGTACTAACTTCCAGTTGCTCCGGGTTGACCGGAAGGCGATAGGTTTTATTATCTCTATCAAAAAAGATTGCATAATTACTCATTAATATACCCCCTCCGGTGACACCGCAATTTGTTCTTTCAGTATTGTCTGAATACGGCTGAATAATTGGTTAACATCAGCAGTTTCATGAACATCACCAAAGCTTACGGATATGTTAGGTGCTAAGGTATTGGTAGCTATATTGGCAATGTAGTCACGTTCTGCCATTTTACGAAGGTAACTGAGGTCTTCGTCTTCCATATTGACATTAATTTCATCGTCTTTATTAGGATCTTTAATCACCATAGGGTCAGATTTTGTACCCTTTTCATAATTTGGAGCCAACTGATCCGTGAATCCCTTCAGCTTATCAGAAATATTTGAATATATATTTTTTCCTGCCGATTGTCCCTTTGCCCAAGCCTCCTGTGGATCCATCGCCTTAATACCAAATGATTCTGCTGACCAATTTTGATTATCTATTAATTTTTCATAATTTTCATCGGGTGCTTTTTCTGCAACAAAGTTATCTGCCTTCTCTTTTAGGCTACTTCTCCATCCTGAAACTGTATCACCCAAATTACTGCCAAATACAGCGTCGATAGCATTTGCTATCGATTCTATTATTCCTAATACACAATCTGCCATACCCTGAAACAAATACACTACAGCCGATATAGGGTTAGTAAATAAATTTCCTATAAAATTTGCAAACTCAACAAATGGATTTGCTAAAAAATTCAGGATACCTAGTATTAACTCAAATAAGCCAACAAATGTATTCCATATTCTGGCTATCGCTAATCCAACAACTCCTCCAATAAAGCTAAAAATATCTTCAAAAGATACTCCTAAAGACATAAGGGCATATATAATAAGAGAAAACAATGCTATTAATGCTAACATAGGTATATTCATCGACCACCATAAGGCGACCTTCGCTGCTAAAAGCGGTAAAGCAATTGTTAAGTATCCAATAAGCTGATTTAGCAAAAACGCTCCTATACCCATCAAAATTGCACTGATTACAGGCCAATTACTTATAATAGTGTCAATTAACCCCCCTATTGCAAGAGATAGCAAATTAATACCAACTATAATAATATTCATGATATTAACAAATTCCTGTGAATTAATGAGACTACTAATTTTTTCAAATACCGGAGCTAAAGCTGATAAGGCTGAATTTTTTATTTTATTACCAATGCCAGCAAAAGTAATAGGTAGTTCATTAAATTTTTCATTTATATTGTCACCTGCAAAAAACATTGCTTTTTTTAACATATCTGCCGTTATACTACCCTGCTCAGCCAATGTTTTTAATTCGTCTGTTGTATTTCCCGTCCATTCGGACATAGCCTCACCTATCATAGGTGCGCTAGCTATTAATGCGTTGAATTCGTCACCTTTTAATAGACCATCGGCTAACTGCTTCGTAACTCCAGTTAAGCTAAGCTCTGACCCATCAATTTTAAGTGATTTTTGTAGAAGTTCTGTAAATGCCATTGCCTGGTCATTGTCTTTAAATGTGTCAAGTGTACCTATATTAGTTACAGCCGCAGCCATATCATTATTAGATGCCCCTGATCTAGAAGCTGCCGCACTTACATTCTTATATAGTTCTCCCTGACTTTGTGAACCATCATTTATCCTGGAAAGACCATTTGTTGCTTTTATATATTTGTCATATACATCCATTCCTTTTTTTAAGTTATCAAACCCTGTTTTTGCTGTCTTAACACTTTTTAAATATGTATCTAGTCCAGTTTTTGTTTTTTTTGTTTCTGATGTTGTGACTTTCTGCTTTTCATCTACTTTATCAGTTTTTTCTGTTGCCATTACCTCCTTCTACCTCCTTTCATTTTTGCTTTATTTGAAGCTCTTTTTTCTTCTTCTGCCCTAAGTTGAATGCTAGCATAAATAAATGCCTTTTCTCTTTCACCTAGATTATCTAGAACCGAAGGCAGAATATGAAGTTTTTGTAATGCAAAGTGAGCCAGATTGAGTTCTGCATCACCTTGCTTAATTAGTTTTTTACTTCTTCAATATCCTCGTTAATATCATTGTCAAGACCACTGATCTCCTGTACAGCCTGCGCTAAAACTGCGTATTCTCCAACATAAAGCATCTTCTGAAGAAGAGCTGACTCACCCATAACTCCATATGCTTTTTGTAACTCTGCATTTGTAAGGTCCGGGTAAACCACTGCTGTTGCTGTCATCGCCTGTACATACTCTGCTCGGTCAAAGGTATCTGCTCCCTTTTTATCCTTCTTGGTATACTTTTTGATCAGATATTTATTCTCTTCCTGTGTAATTGGCTTAACTACAAATGGCACTGGCTTGCCGTCCTCAATAAATCTATTAGAAATAACCACTTCTTTACTTTCTACTTGTATTGGGTGTAAAAATGCATTTAATGATCCCATTAACTTCCTCCTATAAAAGGGGAGCCCATAGGCTCCCACTTATCTTAATAATATTATTTTTTATTAACTGGTTTAATATAATCCGGTAGAGCAAAGGATGATTGACTTTCAATACTATCAAATGTAAAATCACTATCAAATGTTACAGGATCGTCTGATTCTTCCAAGGTTGCAACTGGAATTGTATTAAAGATAACGTTACTTAAGGTTACTGTCTGCTCACCCACGCTTGACTGTGGATCATTATTCGTAATTAACAAACTGATACTTCCTCGTGTACCATTATTAATATAGTTAATGGTTTGATTTAACTGCTCACTGTTCATAAAATATAAAGTTGCAGAACCTGAACCGGATACCCCAGTTACTTTGTGCTGTGTCATTCTGCTACCCAGCATTCTTCTTTCTTGTACTATTAAGTCAAGCTGTGCTTTAACACTTGAAATTTCAAATAATTCTCTGGTAACGCCATCTATTGTAATAAAGGCGGTTCCTTCCTGTGCTGAGAGTGTATCTACTAATCTTGTACCTGCCATGTTAATTTTCCCCCTTTATTTACACCAGGTTAACAGTTATGTAGATTTTCTCTACGCTGTCAACCGGTTGAATATAGCAATCAATTACTACCGCATCACTTGCTGCACCTTCATTGACTTTTACGTCATCTGCTGCAAAGTTAGTAACGGCAGACAGCCTCTGTAACTCGTTGAAATAATCAATAAGATAGGAGCGTAAAATTGTTCTTCCTTCTTTGTTATTATTAACCTTACCAACAAAGTTAGATTCAAAGATCTCTACTATGTCATTATTGATGCTGTCAATGGTACGAATAACTCTGTTCTTTTTAAACACTTCACTCTTTGTTGTTGTTGTCGTTGTCAATGAATTAATATCATAAACTGCACTAACATTCTGAGCAGAATTCACCTTAAAGATGAATTTACCAGCTGTAATTGCTGCTTCCATTTCGGATTTTGTCATTCTTGGTGCTACATCAACTGCATCCATATACATCTTACCTGTATTGGACTGATTAATATTAGCACCTGCGGTTACACCTGCAACCCAAGCGGTTGTTTGTGCTGCGGTCAGTGTGGTACCATCGGATAATACAACACCGTTACCAACATTGATTACACTTTCTTTATCCGCTGTCTGATTTGCAAGAACTACCTGTGCTTTTACTCCGTCATTTGTTCTTAACGCTTCAATCCAGGTAACAATAGCAGATTTTGTTGCTGCTACTTCTGTTCCATCGTAAGGATAGCATAAAGTATTAAACTGTACGGTTTTTAATTTGGTTAAAGCGGTTTCCACCACTTCTAAGGTGTGGCTGGTACCCAAATTATAAACAAGAACTGTTTGTGCTCCCTTTAATGCTTCATTTACAAGAAGCTTATCCTGCGCTGTGACACCGGAAGGATAATCGCTATTAGTTGCAGTTACGGTGTAAATTTCACCGGCTACGCCGACACTCATTTCCTTAAGTAATACTACAACACCCCTATCTCCTGGGGCAATGGATAATGGAGCATTGGTAAGAAAGTTGATATATGCTCCAGGTAGAATTTTATTTTGACTGGTCCATGTTCCTGACATGATAACCCTCCTTTATATTTTTTAATATAACTTAATCGTTGACAATACTAATCTCTTTTTGCTGCATAAGGCTGGAGGCCAGCTCTTCCTTCCTTTCGCTGTAACGAATATCGAAGGTAAAATGCAATACATCGTCAGTTATCTTTGCTTTCTTGTTTCTAATATGAAATGTCCCCACAGTTTCAAAGGCACGAAGTAATTCCTCCTGAATTCTGATGCAATCCATTCGTTTTGCTGGTTGATCAGTATAATAGGAGATATCAAAGAAGACCTCACTAGAAAATCTCTCCCCCAAGCTCTTTTGATAACTTTGCTCCGTTAACATGATTAAAAAAGAGGGCTTTGTAAATGCCTCCGCTAATACTTCATCGTATACTGTATGTCCCGAAGGATATAGCTCCTCTAGCTTTGCTTTAATCGCATCCTTTATCATATCTATCATGCTTCATCTTCACTTCCTCTCTATTACGAACGAAGTGCCTTTTCGATTAATTCTAATCTGGCTCTTAGTCTGTCTCTTTGCTGTTTCATTTTGGAAAAGCGTTCTTCTATCTTTTCCTCATAGGTAATGAATATCTTGTTGCTAAGCATTGCATCTGTAATTGAACTGATCTGCTTTTCGGACAACCCCTGTGCTTGTAATACCTCTAAAAAATTCATGAATTTCTCCTTCCTATATCTACGGTTTTTTACGAGTATTCCATCTCCTGATATGGTACCTGTCCTTGTTCTTTTACGTCTTCAAGCAGGAAAAAGACAGTTGCATTTTAACTTCTATATAAAATCACAGCTCCTTTTACATGACGTAAATGGAGCTGGAATTGGCGAGAACCAAACAGCGAGGAAACCGTAGGTTTTCGAGCTTGGTTCTGAATATGCATTTATTTCAATATAAACAATTAACTGTAACCACTTGCCCACCCACTGAATTTCTTCTTGATTACATAACCCCGCGCACCAAACGCAACCTATACTAATTGTTTATCTAAAGGAGGAGGTATAACTATTTCATTAGCTGCAGCTTTCCATACTACTATTTTAACAGCTTTATTTGTGATATGTGTTCCAACTGCTTTTTATAAAACATATGCAAGAGCTTACCTAAGCAATTTTTTATGGCTGCAGCTTTCCATATTATTATTTTAACAGCTTTATTTGTGATATGTGTTCCGGCTGCTTTTTATAAATCATAAGTAAAAGATAACCTAAGCAATTCTTTATGACTGCAGCTTTCCATATTACTATTCTAACAGCTTCATTTGTGATATGTGTTCCGACTACTTTTTTATTATTCGTATTATATTTAACACGTTTATATAAAGCCATAAAAATAGACGGAGTCATCCGCCTATTTTAAAACTTACTAATTTTGATTAGACATATTATGCCATAAAAAGTGACTATAATAAGAATTCAAGCTGATAATCTCTTGTATCCATTTCGTATAACTCTTTGTTTATCTCTTCCGCCTCTTTACACCCTAATGCAACATAAAAAGCAATTGTTTCCTCAGCAGAACCTGCACAAATATAAATTTTATCCGCTTTCCATTCTCTTGATACATTTGCAGAAAGCAGAAATAATGCTTTACCAATTCCTTTATCCCAGCAGCTTTCCATACTACAATTCTAACACCTCCATTTGTGATATGTGTTCCACCTATCAAACCATCTTGCATTTTACTTTGCCCTCTCCCAACTGTTTCGTAATGCGCTTGGATACTCCGCTTCGGTCCATGTGCAGCTTCATTCCGATTTCCTCCTGGGACATACCATCGACATAGCGATAAATAAATATCTGCCTAATTTCACTGTCTGCTATGGTATAGATGTAATCATGTATTTGGCACTCCATCTCTAGAAGCTCTTCCAGTTTTTGATTGCGCTTTCTTTGCAACTCATCTATCCATTTTTTACGTCTTTCATTTGCTTGCGTATCCACACCAGAGATATAAATATGTTTCTCTATATATGGAAAATGCTTTGAAGACCCCTTCACTCGATCTGATATCATCGGAACTCCCATTTCTTCTAAACGCTTTATTCTAAAAGTTAGGTCTTCAATCTCAATTTTTATAGCACGGTATTGGTTTAATTCATATTCTTTCATCTAAATCCTCCTTTTTGTTATGCCCACAACTTGTCCAATAAAAATTTCTTCTAATGCAATTATTAGCTCTCAAAATAATCTGTAAGTATATTTAATCTTGATTACTCCTTCGTACATATACATTCTCTTCTTTCTTTAAGTTAAATTAATTTGCATTATTACTCTCTTTCAGATAGTTCGCAAGGTATAGAAGTCCCTATCTATTTATACAAATAGACCTACTTTCTTTATATGTAATATTAAACTTCTATATCAACTAAATTCCTAACTTTAGCTATCTATAATTTATCCCTTTGTTCCAGTAATTAATTCACTAATATTTCCTGCTTATATCATAATATTATACTCTCTTTTAGCTAGTTGTCAAGCTGTAAGTTCAACTTATTTTTATTTTTAGTATATTTTACTCACTTTTAGCTTGCACAATTCATCTTTTAGTTGTATAATAAAACTGTATAATAAGGCAATAAATATAGGAAAGGAGGGATCACATATGTCTGAAGAAGAGATCCGAAAGATATTCTCAAGAAACTTAACGAATCTACTTGAAGATAGGAATAAGTCACAAAAGGATTTGGTGGATTTCATAGGTGTCAGCTCATCCACAGTGTCAAATTGGTGTACAGGTCAAAAGTTACCCCGTATGGACAAAGTTCAGCAAATCGCTAATTGGCTAGGAGTTAATAATTCCGATCTTTTAGAGACCAAAAAGAACGACCCACAGATTACCTATGATGAAATGATTCGGATTTACACCCGTAGCAAAAACGGTTTAACGCCACAGGAGAAAATGAAGCTGGCAAAGATTATATTATCGGACGATGAGGGCTAACAGGCATGGATTATGACAAAATCAAGTACACTGTTATATCGATATATAAACAATGCGGAGTTACCCAACTTCCTTTGAATTGTTTTGAAGTACTTACGAAAATGAACTATCAGTGTATTAAATACTCCCAGTTATCTGAAACCAAATATCAAGCATGTATGGAGCTAAGTTCTGATGCGTGTACCATAGGGGACACGATTTATTATAATGACAAGAAATCCCCCCGAAGGATTCGTTTCTCCCTCATGCATGAGTTGGGCCATGTTGAATTGGATACTGATAACGAGACAGAGGCGAATCTGTTTGCCAGCAATATTCTATGCCCTTCTATGGCGTTACATTATTCTAAACTAAATAACATAAGGGAGATTTCAAATCTATTTAATATTTCCTTGGAATGCGCAAAGTACGCAAAGGAATTCTATGAAAGATGGCTTTATAGCGCGAAAACCTATGGTATGACAGATAGTGATAGAAGAATGTATGAGCATTTTTATAATCAAGAAAATAAGCAGTTCGTATTCAAAGAGACTCAATGCATCTACT
>JAFACO010000026.1 GCA_023425485.1 Bacillota bacterium | reverse complement strand
GTGTATTTGCTGGAGAGTATTTGGTTCATATGGCGCCACCTGCAAATCAGGTCCACATTTGATAAAAGAATTAGTAGATTGGGCAGAAAAAGCAGAGGTACATCCACTGATAAAAAGCTGTGTATTTCATTATGAATTTCAATTTATTCACCCATTTGCAGACGGCAATGGAAGAATGGGGCGAATGTGGCAGACACTATTGTTGTATAAATGGAAATCTCTATTTGGTTGGCTTCCAATAGAAACATTAATTAGGGAGAGGCAAGATGAATATTACAAAGTGCTCGGTGAATGTGATCATAGTGCTAATTCTGGTAAATTTGTGGAGTTTTTGTTAAAAGCCATTTATGATACATTATTTGAAATTTCTGATATCGAACAAGTCGCAGAACAAGTTACCGAACAAGTTGAGAAACTGATACAGGTTATTGGTTATAAAGAATATTCCACTAAAGAACTTATGGAATTATTGGGATTAAAGCATAGACCAACATTTAGAGATAACTATTTGTTGCCGGCTTTAGAACGTGGTTATATTGTAATGACGATACCTGATAAGCCTAATAGTAGTAAGCAGAAATATAAAAAGGTGACGAATACAATTAAATAGATGTAAAATCTTTTCCAAGTTCAGATTATATTAAGCTTATTGTAGCCAGTAAAACCCGTACGAAAAATCGCAATACGACTTTTAACGAGCCTTTGTAACGCCTGGCAAGAGTCTGAATAGCGCAAAATAAGATTACTTTATGTCTACAATATAATCTAAAAAGAATAATAACCTATCCAAGTTGTGATGGATAGGTTATTGTTTTTTTTCATAACAACGTAAATTGTGGTATAGCGTTGATTATTATTTACCGTGGCGTAATCCCATCCACTTTCCAATGACCATCTTCATAATTCAATAAAATACTTCCCTTAAAAGTAAATGATTTTGGATCATCCTTTTCCGTTTGTACCTGTATGGTAAAATCAAAGCGTTTACCTTCTGCAACCGCATCTTTTGGCTCTAAGTCAAAAGAGGATATCTTAAGGTCTGAGTTTTCCTCATAGGCAATTTTTGATGCTGTTAAAGCTACACGGCTAGAAAGGAATTTAGTATAACCGTTATCTGATAGTTGCTCCCCGTACTTCTTCTTAAGATAATCAAAAAGCATTTCATCATTTTCAGAGCTCTGTATAAGTGAGTTTGTCAGGTTTTCATAATCTTTTATAGTAGCACCATAGGTTTTTGTAAGAACCGACTTGGCGACAGTTTCGTGCTCATTAGCCATTGACTTTTGCAAAAATATTAATAATACAAGGGTTAGGGATGTAATGATTATGAATGCCACTAAAATAATTACTATGTAAAACAATCTTGATTTCTTCATTTCTTTCTCCTCAATTTGAATTATTTCCCTATTATAACCTTATCAGAGATCAAATATTGTATTAATATGAAAGAGTATTAGTGCTTATCCATATGTATATTTATAAAGTGCGACAGTAAATATATGTATATCATAGCTTGAAATGTATAATATTACAATGCTTAAAAGTATTAAAAATCTATTAGAACACAAGTCTTTATCAAATACATAGTATAAATATATGTAAAATATAATTATTTGCAAAAACCTACTTGACAGGAAATGGTAAGCGTGATATAATCTGTAACATACTAAACATATATGAAATATAGAGTTTGACTTGGAGGGTATGTAATGAATAGCAAAACAATCCGCAGTGCATCAGAACTAATGTCCTGTAGCGCATCTACCATGTGTATGATGTGTTGTTTTTGTTGTTGTTCTATTCACATATCTTCATAAGTTGAATTTTTACGTTTGCACGAGATAAGGCGTGGTTCGGAGAAATTCGGAACCACGCTTTTTCTATTTTTATGATTTAAAGTTCCATTCCAAAATATTTTTAGGTGTTTATACTTTTTACACAGTTTTGGAGTTTTGCAAGGATCTAAAATAAGTTGACAAAAAGGAGGATATGACAATGAGTGACTTTCGAGCTGTTACTGACACACCCTATATTAAGATTTTGGAACTTACGAAGTCCTTTCATGTTAGGCATGAGAGTTTGGAAGTTCTTAAGGGAATTTCACTGTCCATATCAAAAGGTGACATTTATGGGATTATTGGACTGTCAGGTGCGGGTAAATCCACCCTGGCGAGGTGTATCAACAGACTTGAAACACCGGACTCGGGTCGTATTATTATAGACGGTGTTGACTTAACAACTCTTACGGAACGAGAGCTTCGGATACAGCGACAGCGAATCGGTATGATTTTTCAGACCTTTAACTTATTCGATGCAAAGACAGTCTATGATAACATCGCTTACCCTCTCGCAATACGTGGTGTAAAAAAGGCAGAGCGTGACAAACGTGTTAAGGAGATTGCAGAGGTTGTTGGCTTACAGGAAAAGCTATCCGCTTATCCGGGAGGACTTTCCGGTGGACAGAAACAGCGAGTAGGAATTGCCAGAGCACTAGCGAATAACCCGGATGTACTTATAAGTGATGAGGCTACAAGTGCTCTGGATCCGCAGACTACGTTCAGTATCCTGGAGTTGCTTCGTGACATCAATAAGACCTTCGGGTTAACGATACTCCTAATTACTCATGAACTGGATGTACTTAAATATACCACCAATAATATGGCCGTATTGGAGGATGGGATTATAAGTGAGAAAGGTCGAACAAAAGACATTTTTGCTAACCCCAATAGTACAACTGGAAAAATATTTTTAAAGGTATATTCCGAATTGCAGGATGGCTACGTTGAGGGAGGTACCAGTATATGAGTTTATTGAACACCCCATTCTGGGAGGTGGTCAAAGCTTCCTTTAATCCGAAGGTTTGGAACGAAATATGGCCTGCTACGTTGGAAACTCTTTATATGACCCTCATTGCATCTCTCGTTACGTTATTTTTTGGATTACTTCTCGGTATTATCTTAACCTTTACAGACAAAGAGGGCTTACGTCCGGTCGTTCCATTTAATGCGTCATTAGGCGGGATAATTAACTGCCTTAGATCCCTTCCACAGATGATTATGATTATACTTATGATTCCAGTAGCACGATTGGTATTTGGTCGCTCCTATGGTATAAATTCTTGCATCCTTGCCCTTGCAGCTTCATGTATTCCGATGTATGCCCGTATTGTTCAAAGTAGTTTGCTGGAAATATCCAAAGGCAAGATAGAGGCAGCAAAATCGGTGGGTTCTACCAATTTTCAAATAATCGTACATATACTTTTGCCAGAGACACTCCCTTCGCTAATACGAGGATTTACCGTAGCAGTGATTGCAATTATTTCAATGACAGCACTTGCCGGAAGTTTTGGAGCAGGTGGAATCGGTGACATTGCAGTAAGATTTGGATTTCAGAGGTTTCAACATGATACTTTGTTCGCCTGTGTATATATATTAATCATCTTAGTACAGTTTATCCAATTAGCGGGAGACTTAGTTTCTAAACTGATATTAAAGAAGAGACATTTAATTTAAGGATAAGAATGGAGGATATTATGCCAAAAGTAAACTTAACACTGCCGGCTGTGCAGATACGCGAAATTCGCCTGAATTCAGTTACAGGATTTCAAGGAAGTGCCAAGGAGCTTGTAGAAAGCTCCAGGTGCGGTGTGAAAGACAGAAATAGGACCTTTAGCCAATGCTTGGGGTGTTCCACCTCACAGGCAGCATGTATGACTATTCTAGTGCAAGATGCAGCTGTCATTAGCCATGGTCCAGTTGGATGTTCGTCCTGCTTCCACGAATTTGCGTTTACCTACCGAGTGAATTCTCCACTTCGTAATATTGAAAATCCTACTCAGCGAAAGATATTTTCCACTAATTTGCAGGAGAAGGATACCGTGTATGGGGGTAACACGAAATTAGCGATAGGTATCCGTGAGGTATATGAGCGGGCGCAGCCTAACGTAATCTTTGTCCTCACAACTTGTGCGGCGGGCATTATTGGCGATGATGTGGAGAGTGTTTGTGATGAAGCAGAAGAGGAACTTGGTATCCCTGTAGTTGCTATCTTCTGCGAAGGCTTTCGTTCTAAAGTATGGACGACAGGTTTTGATGCGAGCTACCACGGAATAGCCAGAAAACTCATTTCTCCTGCTCGTGAGAGGCGAAATATCATTAATGTTATTAACTTTTGGGGAAGTGATATTTTTAAGGAGTGGTTTGCACCCTTTGGAATAACACCTAATTATATTACACCCTATTCCACGGTGGAAGATTTAAAGTGGTCCTCTGAAGCTGTTGGAACAATTCAGGCCTGCTCGACCCTTGGCTCTTATCTTGGAGCAGCCTTGGAACAGGAATTTGGCGTACCCGAAATCCCTACAGCACCCCCTTATGGCATAGCACAGACTGACAGGTGGTTCCGTGCTCTTGGTAAACTTCTTGGTAAAGAAGCTGTGGCTGAAAGCATCATTGTTCAAAAGAAGCAGGAGTATGTATCTAAGATTGAAGAACTGCGGGAGAGGTTAAAAGGTAAAACCGCTTACGTTACAGCTGGCGCGGCTCATGGGCATGCATTACTTGATATTTTAGGAGAGCTTGGGATTGAGGCAAAAGGGGCATCTATCTTCCATCACGACCCGCTTTATGACAGTGATCGTGAGGAGAACGACCAGCTTGCCCAACGTGTGGCTGATTTCGGTGATGTTCCCAATTTCAGTATTTGTAACAAGCAGGAGTTTGAACTTGTCAATACGTTGAACCGAATCCGTCCTGACTTATTACTTGCCAGACATGGAGGTATGACCCTCTGGGGGGCGAAACTTGGAATCCCCTCCTTATTAATTGGAGATGAGCACTATGGTATGGGTTATGAGGGGATTGTGAATTATGGAGAACGAATCTTGGAAACTCTCGACAATGATGAATTTGTCAAGAACCTGGAGAAACATGCCGTTAATCCTTATAGCAAATGGTGGTTGGAGCAGTCCCCATATACATTCTTACAAGGAGGAGCGAAATAGTGAGTGGAATCATTGAACAAGAGCGTTATACCTGTGCGATTGGAGCACTGCAAAGTGTGGTTGCCATCCCGAAAGCAGTACCAATATTACACTCGGGACCTGGTTGTGGCAATATGATCCAAGGCTTCTTTGAACGTGCCACAGGATATGCCGGGGGCAGTACGGCACCCTGTACCAATTTCACAGAAAGAGATGTTGTATTTGGGGGAATCGACAGATTAAGGCAAATAGTTGCTAATACATATAAGGTACTGGACACCGATTTACAGGTGGTAATGACGGGGTGTACGGCGGGGATTGTAGGCGATGACATTGAATCGCTGGTACAGGAGTTTCAAGAGAAAGGAAAGCCCATTGTAGCAGTTGAAACGGCAGGCTTTAAGTGCAATAACTATGAAGCACACAGTCTGGTAGTAAATGCAATTATTGATCAGTATGTTAGCTTATTTGAAGATGATAATTACGCACGGAGCGAGAAAAATACAGTTAATCTATTTGCGTCTCTTCCCTATCAAGACCCATTCTGGAAGGGTAATCTGGCTGAATACAAACGTCTGTTAGAGGGGTTAGGATTGAAGGTGAATGTCTTATTCGGACACAAGTCAGAGGGAGTGAGTGAATGGCAGAGCATACCAAGTGCTAATTTTAATATTTTGGTTTCACCATGGTATGGTTTGCCAATTACAGAACACCTGAAGCAGAAATACGGGCAACCGTACACACAGTTTCCATATATACCAATTGGTGCAAACGAAACAGAGCGGTTTCTTAGGCAAGTGATAGCCTTTGCACAGGAACAGGGAGCAGAAATTGATGTAAATGCAGCGGAGGATTTTATTAGCAGAGAGAACAAGGCTTATTATGAGGAAATTGATAATCTAGCTACGTTCCTGTTGGAATTCCGATATGGTTTACCAAACCATGTGCATGTGATTCACGATGCAGGATATGTCGTAGGTTTATCGAAGTTCTTACTTCACGAGGTAGGGATTGTTCCGAAAGAGCAATTTATAATAGATGATACTCCAGAAAAATATAAAGCACAAATCACAGAGCATTTAGCAAGTATATCGGATAAAAAAGTAGTACCGCTCACCTTTGAACCGGATGCAGGCAAGGTGCAAAATACTCTCCGTAACCTGTCGCACAATGGGCGGGGATTAATCATCGGCAGTGGTTGGGATAAGGAGCTGGCAAGGGAGAAGAACTACGATTTCTTGTCTGCAGCAGTACCTACTCCATATCGGCTTGTGCTGACTACGAACTATGCGGGATTTAGCGGTGGACTTCGCGTGATCGAAGATATTTATAATACGGTATTGGTGACCTACCGTTGAGAATTGCATTTGCCAGCATAGATGGTTCTGCAATAGACCAGCACTTCGGTTCTGCAAGATACTGGCAGATATATGATATCGAGGTTGATTCGTTTACGCATATCACGATGCGCAAAACGGGGGCTAAATGCCAAGGTAACTGTGAAGGCGGCTTCAATCATCTATTCGAGGTACTTAAGGATTGCGACGCAGTGTTTGTCGTAAGGATTGGTCAAGGGGCTGCAGCATTTATGATATCAAAGGGGATACGAGTGTTTGAAGCAATGGGTTCTGTGGAAGATATTATCTCTGAATTGCAAAGGAGCGATTTTATAGAGTAATACCAGGAGGAACGAGAACTCAGTACATCGTTTTACTTAGGATGAAGCTACACGAAATACTTGTAATAAATTTTATAGTTCATTGTTTAAGTACGCTAGATAAAGGAGGTGGTTTAAATATGTGTAGTGACTGTGAAGAAATACCGGCATGTACCAAGAACATTTTGAAAGGAGCCTATAATGGCAAATCAAACAGAACAGGCAACCGCGTATCGCTTCGATACGCAAAGAATTCGTGCGGGATACGAGCCGAAAGATCACAACTACGCAGTATCACCGCCTATCTACCAAACAGCTTCCTATGACTTCAGGGATGTAGAGAACGCTGCAAATCTTTTCGGATTACGGGAGGTAGGCAATCTCTACACCCGCATTGGTAACCCGACGGTGGCAGTATTGGAAGAACGAGTGAAAACGCTGGATGGAGCAAAAGGTGCCATTGCCCTTGCATCAGGGATGGCGGCAATCAGTTATACACTTCTGAATCTTGCAGAAGGTGGGGGAAGAATTCTGGTATCTCCATATCTTTACGGCGGCAGCGCTGATAGCTTTAAGAAAATATATCCTAAGTTTGGGATACACTTCGATATTGCTAAAAACATCTTAGAGCCAGAGAAGTTGGCGGAAGAAATACAGCCAGATACCAAAGCAATCTTTGTGGAGAGTATATCTAATCCCAATACAGTATTGCTCGACATCGACGCAATTGCCAAGGTTGCACATGAACATGGTATTCCACTTGTGATTGACAACACTGTTGCCACACCATATCTTTTCAATCCAATCGCACACGGAGCGGATATTGTGGTGTATTCCTCAACCAAGGGATTGAACGGACATGGCAACGCTATATCAGGTCTGGTTTTGGAAGGTGGGAATTTCGAATGGAAGAGCGATAAGTTCCCACAATTTTCAGAGAAGTATTTTACCCTAAGGGATATTGACGGTAATCACCGTACCTTTACAGAGGTATTCCCAGAGGTGCCATTTGTCAGCCGCATTAGATTTAACTATCTAAATTACTTTGGAGCTGCGCTTGGTCCCTTTGATGCTTATCTGGCAATTATAGGACTGGAAACCTTATCAGAGCGTTTGGCTAAACAAAGCCGTAATGCCTTGGTACTTGCAGAGTACCTGCAAGCACACGATTTAGTGGAGTGGGTAAGATACCCTGGGTTAAAGGATAGTCCGTACCATGAACTATATAAACGTGATTATTCCAACGGAGCAGGAGGAATTCTAGCCTTTGGTTTTAAAGGAACACAGGAGCAAAGAGAGAAATTTCTAAACTCAGTGAAGCTGTTCCATTATCATGTCAATATTGGTGATGCCCGTTCCTTGATTGTTAATTCACCACAGACAACGCATAGTGAATTGGAGAACGAAGAAAAGATAATTGCCGACATTCCCGAGAACCTGATCCGTATATCGGCAGGGCTGGAAGACTCGGTAGACTTAATAGCGGATTTGGAGCAGGCATTTAAAGCCACCCAAAATTAAAAGGAGGGAACTATTTATGAAAAATCTTAAGACTTTATTTGGCACGGTTGCATTAACCCTTGCGTTAACCACTGTGCTGACTGCTTGTGACTCAAGCAAACCGGCATCGACCGAAAACGCTACACCAACACCTGTAGTAGCAACAAATGTGGAAATTAAAGGAATTGTTGACCTGGTTCCTCACAGTGAACTGGTTAATCATGTAATAGACGAATTAGCAGCAGAAGGCGTTACGGTTACACTTGTATCCACCGCCGCAGATGAAACGACCAACGAGCGTACAGAGGCTGGTGAAGTTGATTTTAACTTTTTTCAACACTTCCCATATTTAAGTGAGTGGAATGAAGCCAATGGCGGGCATTTAATCAATGTCGGAGATATCCATGTTGAACCTATCAGCGCTTATTCTGATAAGTATGCAACCACGGAGGAAATACCTGACAACGCTAAAATAGCAATTCCCAATAATGCCACCAATGAGTACCGTGCTTTGCGTATCTTAGAGGCAGCAGGCTTTATTAAATTAAATGATTCTGCTAACCAGAACCTCAAAGCATCTCTTGCCGATGTAGCAGAATATTTGAAACCTGTAGAGCTCATTGAGTTGGATGCTGCTACAATCATTCCGACCAAAGATGACTTTGATGTATTTATCACTAACGTAAATAAAGCGTTGGAAGCTGGAATAACCTCCACAGTCCTCTTCAAGGAAGGTGAGGATTCCCCTTATGCAAACATTGTTGCTGTACGCAGTGACCTTGCTGCTGACAAGAGAGCAGCTGTGGATAAACTGGTTCAGGCACTTCAATCTGACGATACCCGTAATTACATTTTAGAAACCTATAATGGCAAGGTTATTCCTGCAAAATTAGGTGGTGACAGTGTAAGTACAGACAATACAAATACGGACAATGCAAGTACAGCAACGCAAATATCCTATCCCGTAGCTGTTGATCCTACAACTGTTACCGATTTTAAGTATGGGAAGATTCAAATTCCTGGTAAGAGTGGCGCACTCTGCGGAATTCCTATCTATATTGCTTATGAAAAAGGTTTCTTTGCCTCTGCAGGCTTTGATGTGGAATTGATTGCTGCTGATACAGAAACTCGAAAGATTGGTCTTAACAATGGCACAATTCCTGTTGTAAATGGTGACTTCCAGTTCTTCCAGTCCATCGAAAATGGTGTAAATGTAAGTGTTGTTGAGGGATTACACAAAGGTTGTATTAAGTTCTTAGTAAAAGCGGATTCAGATATAAAGACAGTAGAAGACTTAAAGGGTAAGAAGATAGGTATTGACGAAGTGGGCGGTACACCTCACCAGGTTGCTGCACTCTGGCTTGAAAAAGCAGGAATCTCTGCTGACCAGGCAAAGAAAGAAGTAACCTTCCTGCCTTTTGAAGAAGGTAATCTTGAGGTAGAAGCTTTACGTTCCGGTGATATTGATGTAGCCGCTTTATGGGATCCATTTGCATCCGTTCAGGAAGCAACCGGTGAATACCGTGTTATCTTTGACCTTGCCACCGATCCATTATTTGCCGATCATTATTGCTGCTTCCTATATGCTTCTAATAAATGGATAGAAGAGAAACCGGAACAGGTGGCAGCTCTCCTTCGTGCTTATCGTGCCGCAGAGGATTGGATTGCCAACAACCCAGAAGAAGCAGTGCAAATTGTTATTGATAAGAAATATTCAGCAGTAGATGACAAAAAGGAACTTGCCGTTGAATTAGTTAAGCACTACGCTTTCCCGGCACTTCACAATCATGGAACAGCGGAGTATAACGTTGCAGGCGATGTTGAATATTTTGCACAGCAATTGTACGACATAGGCTATTTAAATAC
>JAFACO010000011.1 GCA_023425485.1 Bacillota bacterium | reverse complement strand
AAATTGATCAATGTGCACCAATTGTTCAGCAATTAACATGGAGCCTTTTTCAGCATATTCAAGTAGCATAGTAAGATCTTTCATACTGGATAAAGGTGCAGTACCTATCTGGTCCAATATTTTTCTTGCCTCGGTGGTATCATTTGTTTTGGCTTGAACCTCACGCTGACTTAAATAAGGTTTTAGGTTTAGTAACTTTTGTCTAGCACTTTCGGAAATTGCATTGTTACTAAGCTGTTGTATTATTATATTAAATTCTAATGTTTTCATGGATTTCTCTATCATTATTTACTCCGTTCTGCCTATTACGCGGCTCTAAGATATATAAAAAGCCCACAGGAATTACTACCTAAACCATGGGTAGAATACTCCTGTGGGCATATCTATTCAACATTGATAAGCTTAAAGTATATTTAAGCATTTCCAATATATTAAAGTAACTATTTAGTACAAAGCTCGAAAACCTGTGGTTTCCTCGCTGCTGCGTTCGCACCAGGCATAAATCTTTAATAATTATCTTTAGAAAGCGAGCTTTCTAAGCTAATATTTAAAGCTTCTACTCAGCACTGAACAGTTACATATTAAGAATAGTTTTGAGTATTACTGTTAAGGTAGAAAGTTGGGTACAAAAAAGAAAAGGTATCTTATATACCCGAACTTATTTAATTAGGTGCTAGATAGCACGAACCTCACTTACAGTTAATACCGACATCAAAACCATCCTTTCAAAGCAAATTTTAAAATAATTCTAACATAGGAACCATACTGTGTCAATGGTTCTATTCTTTGGTAGATTCCACCGTTTGATCAATTGCGTTGGTCATCATGGACTTGGTAAGTTCACCTGATACATATCCCAAGATATTACCATCAGCATCTATCATAAAGGTAGTTGGAAAAGCAGAGATATAATAATCCCTTAAAACATCACCGGTCAAATCAAAAACTACCGGAAAGGTATAGCTATTGTCTTTAAGAAATTTGGTAACTTCCTCCTGGCTTACGTCATTATTATTCGGATTTTCCTCTGTGGAAGGGTTAGCGACTCCTAAAAATATAACATCTTCTTTGTTCATTCCATATTCCTGATAAAGCTCTTCAATGTAAGGCATCTCATTTTGACATGGAGGACACCAGGTAGCCCAGAAATTTAAAAATACTACTTTACCTTTGTAATCGGAAAGGGTATGTTCGTTACCGTATTGATCTAAAAGTGTAAAATCAAAGGCTGGAATTGTTTTTTCATCTGCTGCACTTTCGGAAGTATCAGTTTCACGGGAACTTGTAGGTGATGTGGCAGAAGTTGGAGGCGTTACCGAAGGAACGGAGGTGTCACCATTATTATTAGTATATGCAGTAAAGGTAAAGCGGTTGAGGTAATTGGAAACTCCATTCATCCATCCGGTAAAAGTCATAATACCAATAAGAATCAATAAGATTCCGCCTACTTTCACTGTGTATTTCATCAATTTCTTATTTTTCTTTAAGAAATTTAAAGCGCTGGTGGTAAAAATACCAAGTAGTAGAAAAGGGATAACAAAGCCGGCGGCATATAAAAGTACTAACAGATTACCCACAAATACAGTTTTACTTCCAGAAGCCATAATTAGGACAGAGGATAAAGCAGGACCTACGCAAGGAGTCCAGGCAAAGCTAAAGGTAAAGCCCATTAGAAAAGCGATTCCGGGATTCATCTTAAGCACATTCATTTTAAAGGGAAGCTTTCGTTCTTTCTTCAAAAAATGAATATCTAAGAATCCAAGCTGAACTAGACCAAGAACAATAATTAGGATACCACCCACTCGGGTAAATAATGTCTGATTATCCTTAAAGAAGGAACCAAGAGCGGTAAAGGAAAGGCCAAGAAGAAAAAATGCCGTAGAGATTCCTACGATGAAAAATATTGTATGAAAAAATACTCTTTTTTGATCATAGGAAATAGTTCCATCCTCGTTAGTTGCGCTAGTATTGCCAGCAAGATAACTCATATAGATGGGAATTAACGGTAATACACAGGGAGAAAAGAAGGATAGTAAGCCCTCAAAAAATACGAATAAGAAGCTTATATGTTCAACGTTCAATAATGAATTCAATGAAATCTCCTTTCTTAATCATGTTATAAAATGTTTCACATAATGTTTTCGTACTGGGGGTACGTTAAATTTTATTGTGCTTATATAAATAAATTATACAATAGACGAGGGAAACATGCACGCAATTTAAGCGTAATTTTGCACTTTATAGTATAAATTCTATCTATTTTTTAGCAATATAAGCTGTTTGTCATGAACAAAAAAGCTTGAATTGTTTTTTTTAGCATTCCCAATTAATATTTGAATTGACAAAGTAAATTTCAGATGATAATATTTAAATAAATTTAATTAAAATATTTTAACAAAAGTAGGTGACTATATGTTAGAAGAACAATTTGAAAAACTTTATATTACGTTTAGAAATAATTATTGTAAAAATCTATTTTCCAGCGTAAATGAGGAGGAAGATAGCTTAAGCCCTACAGAAGCCTATTGTGTTGAGGCAATTTATTTAATGAATCGACCTACGATACATCAATTTGCGGAGTATGTTAATATATCACAGCCGAATGCGACCTATAGAATTAGCAATCTAATAGACAAGGGGTATGTGAAAAAGGTATCCTCAAAAGCAGATCGAAGAGAGTTCTACCTGGAGGTTACAGATAAATTTACGAATACCTATGGTGTAAATGCTTCCTTCAATATGGATTTGATGAATGGGATTCGAGAGAAGTTTTCAAAGGATGAGATACTTCAATTAGAAATGATGATAGAACGAATTAATGACATTATGTTATCACAGGGGGAATAGAATGAGCCTTAGAATTATAACTGATTCAACTGCAGACATTACAACAGAACAGGCAGCACAGATGGGGATAACCATTGTTCCTTTAAAGGTTATCTTTGGTGAAAAGGAATATAGAGATGGGATTGATATTTCCATAGAGGGTTTTTATGAGAAACTAGTAACCGCAGAAAAGCTCCCAACAACTTCACAACCTGCTCCAGATGATTTTCTAAAGTATTTTGAGGAAGCTAAGGAAGTTGGAGACAGTGTACTTGTAATCTTAATATCCAGTAAGTTAAGTGGAACCTATCAAAGTGCAGTGATTGCAAAGGAAATGTGTGAGTATTCAGAAATCTCAATTGTAGATAGTCTTACCACCATTACAAACCTTAGGTTACTGGTAGAGCATGCAATAAAATTAAGAGAACAGCAGATGCCAATGGTTCAAATAGCCAATGAGTTAGAAGAACTAAAACAGCGTACCGTGCTTTTAGCTATGGTAGACACCTTGGAGTTTCTACATAAAGGAGGGCGTTTATCAAAATCTTCTGCTATCCTTGGAACTCTTTTAAAATTCAAGCCCATCATTACGGTCAAGGATGGTGTGGTATCCGTGGTAGATAAGGAACGAGGTACCAACAAGGGAATAGCAAGAATTCTTGAAATTGTAGATGAATATGGTTCCATTGATAAAAGTTACCCGGTTATGTTTGGTTATTCCTCGGAGGATAGTAAAGCATTAATGCTTCAGGAAAAAGTAATTGAAAAGTATGGCTTGAAGGATACAAGAATTTATCCAGTTGGCTGTGTTATAGGTACACATGCCGGCCCAGGTGCTTGTTTCATCACTTATATTAAAAAGTAATAACTTATAAAATTAATAAAAGACCTGTTGTTTTAAATGCATCATTTTGATGCAGTATAAAGCAACAGGTCTTTTATATTGTAAGGATTATAACGTACTAACTTTTCAGTTAATACACTTAATTCCATAACTACCAAATATTACATAAATATAAATTAAATATTACGGAAATATTAAATAATGTGTTGACATATTAACAAATGCGTAATAGAATATAATCTGTTCTTACTACAGATGGCAAAGTTAAAAGTTAGGAGAAAAAAATATGAGTACCAAATTAGTGATTAGATTAACCGTAACCTGCATTGCTTTCTTAATGGCATTTACCCCTATTAATGCTTCAGCTGCGATAGTGAAACGTGGCGATAAGGGAAGTGAAGTAAAACAGATACAGACAAGTCTAAAAGAATTGGGCTACTATACATATTCCAAGACCACTGGCTACTACGGGAGTATAACAGTAGCAGCAGTTAAGCGTTTTCAAAAAGCGAATGGCTTATATGCAGATGGTATTGTAGGAAAGAAAACAAAAAGCGTTCTACTAGTAAGTAGTAAGGGAACAGAAAAGAAAAGTGAAATTTCACTCATGTCAATGTCAACGAAAACAGTAAGTGATAACATTGGTGATTTGGATTGGTTTAAGGAAGTGAGAAATATCTGGGATAGAGGAGTAAATGCAGTTATCACAGATGTCGAAACCGGTAAGAGCTTTGAAGTAAGAAGAACCTATGGAACCAATCATGCGGATGTGGAACCACTTACAAAAGAGGATACAGCAACAATAAAGAAAATCTGGGGTGGTTTTAGTTGGGAACGTAGAGCTGTAGTTGTTCAATTTGGAGATTATACAATTGCTGCTTCTATGACTGCAATGCCTCATGCTGGAGTTGATTCTGCCACAGCAGGTAAATATGTTAGTAACCGAAGCGGTGGATATGGCCGAGGTGTTAACCTGGATGCAGTTAAAAATAATGGATGCAGTGGTGTCATGGATATTCACTTTAAGAATAGTCGCACCCATACCACCAATGTTGTTCAATCTTCCATGCAAAATATGGTTGAAAAAGCAGCAGAATATATATGGAGTAATTACTAAAATAACTAGATAGGAGTATGATATCCTACTTCTTAAAAATAAAGATAAAACTGCAACAAACTCATATATATAAAAAGTGATAGGTATCTTTTTTTAAAAGATTATCCTATCACTTTTTGTTCATGATAAGGAACGACTTATCGTTCCATTTTGACCATGCAAAGATAAAGGGAAGTATCAACCCTGCTTTGCTTTAGAAACGGTGCAATCAGGGGAGGGCAGTTCATTACTAGGAGACATGCAATGATGGTTTTCACACACATAATATGTGGTTTTATCATTTATAACTTGATAATCTTTGACATAATTCGCGATGGATTGCAATTTTTCTTCATTATCTAAGGTTTTTAGCAATACTACAGTATTTGGTTCAAAATGCTCAGAAAGATATTCCAATAACTCCGGATAATTTTCTCTTTCACCTGAATCACGGTTATTAACTTTAGCAGAAGGTGTGCGATGGGCTACACATACAATTTCCTTTGAAGGATAAAGTGCACCTAGAAAAGCAATCAATGAAAAGCTGTGGCCAGCAGGATAATCTTTAACTTGGCCAGCAAGAAATCTCAATTGCTTGTCCGCATACGTAATATACCGTTCATCAGCGGTAAGCTTAGCTAGTCTTTGAAGAACATAACCAGCTACTGAATTACCAGAAGGGATTGCGCCATCATGAACTTCCTTAGGCCGATAAAGAAGTGGTTCTGCATCTGCCGCATTTAAGAAAAATCCACCGTATTTCTGATCCCAGAACAACTCTATCATAGTATCAGCAAGTGTTGTAGCTTGTTTTAGATAATCTATTTTAAAGGTAATCTCATAGAGAGAAAGCAGTGCCATACAGTGGAAGGCATAGTCGTCAATTAATCCAAAGTGTGCAGCTCGATCATCACGATAACTTACATAGAGTAAGCCATTCTTATCGGTAAGTCTGGCATTGGTAAACGCTGCTGCCTGTTCAGCAACTTCAAGATAATCAGGATTATCAAAAACTTTTGCAGCAGTAGCATATGCCGTAATCATTAATGCATTCCAGGAAGTAAGAATTTTATCATCCTTATGGAGCTTGGTTCTATCCAGACGATAGGTATAGAGCTTATTACAAAGACGAACAATGCGCTCGTTATCTGATTTTAACTCATGGGAATTAATAAGGTTTGGTATAGAGGCACCTTCAAAATTACCATCTACCGTAATATTAAAATACTCATTAAAGTAAGAACCGTCTTCATTGCCCAACACCTGGTTTACCTCATCAGGGGTAAAAACATAATATTTACCTTCCACACCTTCACTATCCGCATCCTGTGCACAGTAAAAACCACCTTCTGGGTCGGTCATTTCCCGGCGAATATACTCAAAGATTTGCTGTGCTACAGTTTTATATAGTCGGTCCTTGGTATGTTGATAGGCTTCGGTATAGGTGAGAGCTAACATAGCATTGTCATAAAGCATTTTTTCAAAATGTGGAACCAGCCATCTGGCATCTGTCGAGTATCTTGAAAATCCATATCCAATATGGTCATAGATTCCGCCGCGATACATATGCTTAAGAGTGTTTTCCACCATAAATAGAGCGGTCTCATCTGATTCCAGTTTGGCATAACGCAATAAAAACATTAGGTTATGGGGCGAAGGGAATTTAGGTTCGTTACCAAAACCACCGTAATCATGGTCAAAACTCTGACTAAATTGTGTTACAGCAAGATTGATTAAGTCCTTTGTAACTTCAGCGCTATCCGAAGAGGCTTCAAATTCGCTCTTCATGATTTCTGAAAGTTTATTTCCTGTTTGAAGTAGATCTGTTGGATTCTCCTTCCAGGTCTGTCTCACCTGTGTAAGAAGATCAACCAATCCGAACATACCATAACGCGGTTCCTTCGGGATATAGGTAGCTGCAAAAAAAGGCTTCTTATCAGGAGCCATAAGAATGGTAAGAGGCCACCCACCTTGACCGGTTGTAACTTGACAGACAGTCATGTAGACATTGTCAATGTCAGGACGCTCCTCTTTATCTACCTTAATACAGACAAAAGATTCATTTAAAATTTGGGCAACTTCATCATCCTCAAAGCATTCATGTGCCATCACATGGCACCAGTGACAGGTGGAATAACCAATAGAGAGAAAGACGGGTTTGTTCTCATTTTCTGCTTTTTCAAAGGCCTCCTTACACCAGGGATACCAATTTACAGGGTTATAGAGATGTTGCAAAAGATAGGGTGAATTTTGACCGGCTAATTTATTGGGAATTCTTGAGGTTCCTTGACCTTTGTTGGTTACATGTTCAGTTGTATTCATTTTTATACTCCTTATCATCATGGGTTAATTAGTCTTTTATCTTCCATGACCTACTTTTTCATGTCCGCCATCATGTTGCTTTGGACCGTGACCATTCACACGTCCCACATCTTCATTGTCCTTTGGTTCCATTTTTCTTAGTTCAGAGCTGCTTTTTTCTCTGTCTTTCATTCTATTTTTATTATTGTGCATTTTAATTTCCTCCTTAATTTCAAATTGATACACTTAGTATGTGCTTTTTAATTTAAAAATAAGAAAATATTTTAGTGTTAATAATGGGCAAAATAGGATTTTTAAACTAAGATTTAATTATATTAAATTTTAATTATAGATATTTCCAATTATTAATTGTAAAATAAGAGTCAGTTTAATTTTATAATATAAGACAGATATAGAGAAAGAGAGGACATCTTATGCTGAACGTAAATTTCTATGACAGAGTGGAAGATGATTTATTAAAATTTGCAGTTATTGTAGCAAAGAGCCAGGGCAAATGGGTGTTGTGCAAACATAAAGAGCGAACTACCTATGAATTTCCTGGTGGGCATAGAGAAACAGGGGAAGATATATTAACAACTGCCAGAAGAGAGTTATTCGAAGAAACAGGAGCGGTGGATTACTCTATTAAGCAAATTTGCGTATATTCTGTTACAGCTAAAGATAGTATTTCAAGAGAGGAATCCTTTGGCATGCTTTATTATGCTGATATTCGGTTATTTGAGGAACTGCCTAATCTTGAAATTGAAAAAATTGAGCTTTTTAATGAGCTACCTGATAATTGGACTTATCCGGAGATTCAACCCTTTCTATTAGAAAGAGTTAGTTGTGAATTCAATAATTGAAAGATTAGGATACCGGAAGAAGTGAAATACAATGTTTATACAACCTTGGTTTTAAAAACTAAGCAAACAAAAACAGCCTTGGGAGGTTTTATGACAACATTATATTTTGTAAGACATGCAGAGCCAGATTTTAATAATCATGATGATTTAACCAGAGCACTAACGGAGAAGGGCAAGCGTGATTTGGCCTTAGTTAATACATATTTAGAGGACAAGCAAATAGAGGTTGTGCTATCCAGTCCTTTTCAAAGAGCAATTGAAACGGCTGAGGGATTTGCTAAAACACTTAATATAAAAGTTACTATTATTGAAGACTTTAGAGAGCGTAGGGTGGATAGTTGCTGGATTGAGGATTTTATGGGATTTGCTCAGAAGCAGTGGGAGGACTTTGAGTACAAATTAAGTGATGGGGAATGTCTTAAGGAAGTTCAGATGCGTAATATTGCAGCACTAGAAAAAGTGCTGACAGAACATAAGAACAAAAATATTGTAGTAGGCAGTCACGGAACAGCACTTAGTACCATTCTTAATTATTATGATAATTCCTTTGGGTTCAAGGACTTTAATAATATAAAGTATTTAATGCCTTGGATTGTGAAATTCATCTTTGACGAAGACCGCCGTTGCATTGAGCTAGAAAAGATTAATGTGTTTAATTTAGAATAGAAGTAACTGAAGACACTTGCATAAATTGTTTCTCCAGTTATCTTCTATAATCAGGAAATTAACGAGCTTGGTTCTGAATAGATTTATTAATATTTTATAATATAGTTTTATCAAACTTATTTTCTGCTTCAAGGTAGCTGCAAAAATCATTAACTGCGATAGAAATAGCCTCTTTCATATCTGATGTAACCGCTACATCTTTCTCCCACCACCAATTCTTAATTGAAAATTCGGAGCCTTTTCGTGCCTGATTGGGTTCAAATCTAGCAATTAACTGGTTTCCATACAGGACGGGTAAAACGTAATAACCATATTTGCGTTTTTCTACTGGAAGATAGACCTCCCAACTATAATCAAAACCAAAGAGCTTTGATATCATATCCCTATCCCATAGAAAGTTGTCTAGAGGAGCCAGGAACTTGGCAACTGTTTTATTAGAGCCAGATTGAAAGTAAGATAAGTCCTGCTTTCTAACATAGAAGGAAGCTTTGAGGTCCTCCACTTGAAAGCGAAGGATGCTACCTGCTTCCAGTAAATTATTCAGTGTTTTTTCTCTTAGTGCTTTATCGTAGAGATAATATCCCTGCCACGCACCCCCGCGCCTATCCCAAAGCATACCGACGCTACCGATACGGCGTTTCACATACCAACTAAGAAAATCTTCATCATCCTGAAAAGGGAAAGGTTCAGTTATATCTTCATTAAACACATTTTCAGTAAAGTCGTATAATTTTTGTGTACCACTCTTATTCACTATACTTAACTCACCCTTTGTATAAAGATAATCAAGTGCAGCGCTGGATAATTTTTTGGGTCCCCAGCGATCTTTCCTGATTTCACCAATGGATAGGTCTTTCGAGCTTAATGCACCACGGCTTTTTATTGAGTTTCGTACTTCATCAAGTATGTCAAATACAGCAAGCTGTCCGCGATATTCTAAGGTGTATTTGATTAAGTCAGTGCGAGTCTGTCTAATACGTTCAAACCTGGAATATTGGCTTGTCAAGTAGATACACATTTCCTTATCCCATCCGTCAACTAAGTCCCGTTCCTTATAGAGTAAATCCTGCAATAGATTGGGTTTGTAATCAGTAATTTTTGATTGGAGAACTAGATCAGCATTGCGGCCAACAACATTCAGTGGATCATATTGGATACTGCCTACCTTTTCGAAATACGAAAGGATTCCCTCTTTACCGCAATAGGGTTGGCAATTATTTAAATTATGATATTGTATGAGAAATAATCTAGCTTCTTCCTTGGATATCGTTTCTGTATGCATCTTTCTTCCTCCCAAATGTTCTCATTGCATGATAGTAAAAGAATACCATTATTGTGAAATAAAAACAAGTGTTCTGTTTGGACTGTTAAATCAATTGATAAGGTTCCATTTGGAAGCGTTATAGGTTGGTTTAATTTTTACCTGTACAACAAATTTCCACAGAAAATTAACTATATAGTTAAAAAAATAACAAATATGCAGTTATTATTACTCTCAGGTTTATTATATTAGGAGTTTTTATAATCTGTTGAATTTAGTTTTAGTGAGGAATATAATGGCATCAAATTATACAACTTAACACTTTATTTGATTTGCATATACTAATTAATAAACTCTAAGGAGACGATTTTATGAAGTACTTAAAGATTTTACTAGTTTGTTTACCCTTATCATTCGTAGGTTATTTCCTGCACTGGTATGCAACAATTATGTTCTGTTTAACCTGTGCAGCTATCATACCGCTTGCAGGATTTTTGGGAGAGTCCACAGAAGAAATAGCAGCCTATACCGGACCTAAACTTGGTGGCTTTTTAAATGCTACCTTTGGAAATGCAACAGAATTAATCATTAGCTTTTTTGCCATACGGGCAGGACTTTTCGATGTAGTAAAAGCTTCACTTGCAGGATCTGTATTAGGTAATATCCTTTTGGTATTAGGTTGTAGCATATTCTTTGGAGGATTAAAGCACAAGGAGTTAAAATATGATTCTCAACAGGGAACCTTTACAGCCACCATGCTGTTATTTGCAGTAATCGGCCTGGCACTTCCTGCCGTATTTACCTGGAATACCCCTGAAAATTTAATTACCTCTGATTATGAATCCTTAAGTACAATTATAAGTGTTATCTTACTTTTAATCTATGTAATCGGAATGGTATATTCTTTTAAGACACAAAATGACCTATATGGTGTAGAGCATGCAGATGATCTGGATACCAAATGGAGTCTTCCTGTTAGTATTACAATTCTCGCTATAGCCACCATATTTATTGCAATTGAATCTGAATTACTTGTTGCAAGTATAGAACCAATGACTGAGGCTGCAGGAATTCCACAGATGTTTATTGGTATCATCCTTATTCCAATCGTGGGTAACGCTGCTGAACATACCACTGCCATCATCATGGCATTAAAGAATAAAATGGATATCTCACTTGAAATCGCGGTTGGATCAAGCCTTCAGGTAGCTCTATTTGTTATTCCGGTATCGGTACTTATAAGTCTCTTTTTCACACCAATGAGTATTGTATTTAAACCAGTTGAACTATTCTTATTTGGAGCCAGCGTGTTAATTGCGAATCAGATTGTAAAAGCAGGAAAAACAAATTGGATGGAGGGCTTAAAATTAATTTCCATCTATATTATTGCTGCTATAGGATTTTTTGTTGTTGGGTAAAAATGAACATTTTACTTTATTGGTTGGGAGATTCTCCTGAAAAACATTTTACGGATAATCACATATAATGATAAAAAGATGGCTTCGTGTTAGAGTGACTGTGATTCGCAGTTGCACCTAACTGGAAAGGCATGGTTATTATTATGATAATTCATGTTGTTCAAAGAGGTGAAACAACAAAATCAATCGCCGAGAGTTATGGTATATCCGAAGAAAGAATGATATTAGAAAATGAGCTGTCAATTCCACCAAAACTGGCTATTGGTGAGACTTTGGTTATTTTATTTCCTGAAATAACACACAAGGTTAAAGAAGAGGATTCTCTTTATAGTATAGCAACAACCTATGATGTAACAGTGGAACAGCTTTTAAGAAATAATCCGTATTTGTCTGATAGGGATTTTATATTTCCGGGAGAGGAAATTGTTATCCAATACCGGGAAGATAAAATTATGCCTATTACAACCAATGGCTATGCCTATCCGTTTATAGATATCAATACCTTAAAAAAGACACTTCCATTTCTTTCTTATCTTTCCATCTACAGCTATAAGGTTACAGGTGAGGGTGAAATAATTAATATTGAGGATCGAGAGATAATTCGTATTGCAAAGGAATACCGAGTCGCGCCAATCATGCTTCTGACCGGTTTAGAGGGGACACTGGAGGAAGAAATTAGAGTAACGAACATTGTATTAAATGACGAGGCGCTGCAGGATAGGTTTATTGAACAAGTGATTAATATAATGAAGGATAAGGGTTATTATGGAGTGAATGTTAATACACCCTATGTCGCTCCATCTGACCGGGCCTTGTATATTAAGTTTTTTACCAAGTTTGCTGATAATATTGCTAAGGCAGGATTTCGTGTCTTTAACACCCTGAGCTTAAGTCCCTTTGAAATTGTGACAAAGGTAATCTATGAAGGTCTCGGTTATCGTACCTTAGGGGAAATCGTAGATGGAACAACGTTAATCTCTTATGAATGGGGTTTTTCCCTAGGCATTCCCTATGGTATTGCACCTTATGAAACAATCGGAGATTTAATATTTGAAATATCAAACTATATTCCTGCAAGTAAAATATCCATTGGAATATCCAGTATCGGATATATATGGCAGCTTCCCTTTGACCCAGAGGTAACCAGAGGATTGGCAATTCCGTATAGAGCAGCAGTAGAGCTTGCATATACACATGGGGCTCACATACTGTATGATGAGATTACAAAATCAGCGTATTTTCAATATATTGCAGGCGGTGAATATATGGTGCGCTTTCGTGATGCAAGAAGTATAGACGCCTTTATGAGATTAATACCAAGCTTTGGATTAAATGGAAATGGTATTTGGAACATTATGTTCTTCTTTCCCCAGATGTGGTCCGTTATTAATTCCCAGTATGACATTACGAAACTTCTCTAAACTTTGCACTTAAAAGGGAAAATAAATTAACCTTTTAGGTGTTTTTTTTATGAAGTCAAGTCTACTAAATAAACTAAAAATGTAGGATTTAAAGGAAAAATACATTCCAAATATTTAATAATTATATAAAATTTAGTTGATTTTCGAAAACTTTCGTGATACGATTTATTTGTAAATATTTTTGGTAATATTACCAAAAAACGGGGTTATATCTTACATTTAAATGGCAAGTTGCCGACAAATTGAAAGGAGATAGGTATTATGAAAAAAAGATTGTCATGGGTATTCGTAGTAGCAATGGTTTTAACTCTCGTACTTTCCTTACCAGTAGCTGCTGAAGAGGAATTTACAGTGCATGCAAAGGCTCCAGCTGAATGGACAACGCCTGCATTATGGGCATGGTCAACAACAGAAGGCACGAATGTGTTTGATGCTTGGCCAGGACAGGTATTAACCGCTGATCCTGATAACGCTGGATGGTTCTATTTCACAGTTCCTGTAACAACAGACGCTGTTATTATTAATGATAACGGAGCTGGTGCTCAAACTGCTGACCTTACAATTGAAACAAAAGAACTTTGGGTAACTGTAACAGAAGCAGGTGCAGATGGAAAGTTTGCAGCAGAGGTAGTTTATGAAGCTCCGGAAGGCTTCTCAACTGGCGCTGTAGCGGCAGTGGAAGAAACAACCACAGAAGAAGCAGCAGAGGAAGCAACTACTGAGGTTCCGAAAACAGGTGTTGTTTCTATGGCTTTGGCGTATGTGGGCTTAGCTGGACTTTCTGGTGCTGGCTTAATAGCTTCTAAGAAAAAATCCAAATAATAGATGGAATAGTTTATTATTAATATACATAATTAATATGGAAATTCAGTCCTTCGTCATTGTACGAAGGGCTGTTTTTTTGTCACCCAAACTAGTCCGCCTTATTACCTATAGTAATAGTATTCATTAGTTTTACTAAATTGAAAAATATCAGATTACACGATAATATAAAAAAGTATTAATTAACAAAGGAATCGTAGGTAGCAAGAATGCAACTTTTAAAAGATAGAATAAGAAAAGATGGTAAGATCCGTTCAGGGAATGTTTTGAAGGTGGACAGCTTCTTAAATCATCAGATGGACATAGAGCTATTTGGAGAAATTGGAAAAGAGTTTAAGAAAAGATTTTCAGATTGTGAGATTACAAAGATACTTACGATAGAAGCTTCAGGGATTGGAATTGCCTGTATCGCTGCACAGTATTTTCAAGTGCCCGTGGTCTTTGCTAAAAAGACCCAGACTAAGAATATTGCAGGAGATGTATACACTGGCAAAGTAGAATCCTTTACCCACGGTAGAGTATACGATATTATCGTGGCAAAGGAATTTTTAAAACCAACAGATAAGATTTTAATTATAGATGATTTTTTAGCAAATGGCAGTGCATTGTTTGGACTTACCAAGCTGGTTAAGGATGCTGGTGCAACCTTAGTGGGAGCGGGCATCGTTATTGAGAAGGGCTTTCAAGAAGGTGGAGAGCTGGTTCGCAGCAGTGGAGTTCGAGTTGAGTCCCTGGCAATCCTCGAATCAATGAGCGAGGATGGTCAAATTGTTTTTCGTGACTAAGATTTACATAGGGAAGACAAAGCAGAGGGCGTGTCTTCCTGTAAATAAATTTCGGGGACAAACCCCTGCAACTGGATTTAATCCAGACATAACAAGGAGGAGAAATCAATGTTAAAGAAATTATTAGCTATGGCTATGGTTGCTGCAATGGTAGTATCTTTTGCCGCTTGTGGAACAAGCAACAATGACAAAAAGGATACACCAGCAACGGAAGGAACTACAACTGACGACACTGCAACAGACGAGCCTGCAACTGATGAGACAGCAGATGATACAGATGCAGCGGCAACTGGTTTATTTGCACCTGTAGCTAAAGAAGATATCAAGGTTGGTGTTATTCATATTGGAGATCCTGCGAGTGGTGCAGGTTATACTTATGCACATGATCAGGGAATCGTAGCAATGCAGCAGACAATTGGACTTTCTGATGATCAGATCATTCGTAAGAATAACGTTAATGATACCGATGCAGTTGCAATTAGAACCGCAATCGAAGAGTGTCTTGAAGATGGTGCTACTATTATCTTTGGTACAAGCTGGGGTTACATGGATACTATGGAAGAATTAGCAGCTGAATATCCAGAGGTTGTTTTCTCTCATTGTTCCGGTTATAAGAGTAACGGTACTAATTTCAATAACTATTTTGGACGTATTTATCAAGCAAGATATCTTTCCGGTATTGCAGCAGGTTTAAAGACACAATCTGATAAGATTGGTTTTGTTGCAGCTATGGACGTTCAAAACTCCGAAGTTACAGGTGGTATAAATGCATTTGCAATGGGTGTTGAATCTGTTAATCCAGATGCAAAGGTTTATGTTAAAGTTACAAATACCTGGTATGATCCTACTTTAGAGCAACAGGCAGCAGAAGCTTTACTTGATGCTGGCTGCGATGTGATTTCACAGCATGCAGATACAACTGCTCCACAGAAGGCTGCTGAAGCAAGAGGCGTATGGGGTGTTGGTTATAACTCTGATATGACAAAGGATGCTCCAGCAGGTCATTTAACAGCTCCGATCTGGAACTGGGGTGCTTACTATACCTCCGCTGTACAGTCAATCATTGATGGTACTTGGACTGGTGAGAATTATTTTGGTGGTATGACGGAAGGGCTCGTAGATCTTTCTCCTCTTTCCACAAATGTTGCTGATGGAACAGCAGAAGCAATTGAAACTGCTAGACAGAGCATTTTAGATGGATTTAAAGTATTTGAAGGCGAATTATTTGATAATGCTGGTAATCAGGTATGTAAAGCTGGTGAGTTCATCTCCGATGCAGATATCACTGGTGCTATGAACTGGTATTACAGAAATGTTGTAGTTGAATAATAAATGTGCTAAGATAGAAAAAACCATTTTCTTATAGTTTTCCGAATGGTTAAAAGTAGGGTGTTATGGTGCAAAGTACCATAATGGAGGTTAAGATGAATAAAGAAACTATGGCTATAGAGCTGAAGAAGATTACAAAAACCTTTGGTTCGGTTGTGGCGAATAATAAGATTGACCTATCCGTTAAGCAGGGCGAGATACTCGCCCTGCTTGGCGAAAACGGATCAGGTAAAACAACTCTAATGAACATGCTGTCGGGAATTTATAAGCCGGATAGCGGTTCTATTTTCATTAATGGACAAAATGTAACCATTAATTCCCCAGAGGATTCCATTTCGTATGGTGTAGGTATGATACACCAGCATTTCAAATTAGTAGAAGCGATGACTGCTGCAGATAATATTATATTAGGTGCAAAGGAAAAAGGCTTCTTCCTTAAGAAATCCAGATATGAAACTATTCGAAATATCAGTAAGCGTTTTGGACTGGAAATCGATCCAGAGAAAAAGATATACCAAATGTCCGTAAGCGAAAAGCAGACCGTAGAGATTATTAAAGTGCTTTATCGCAAGGCGGATATTTTGATTTTAGATGAACCGACAGCAGTACTGACTCCACAAGAGACAACAAGGCTGTTTGAAATACTCCGTCGTATGAAAGCGGAGGGCTGTGCAGTTATAATTATTACTCATAAGTTAAATGAAGTACTTGAAATCAGTGACCGTGTTACGATTTTACGTAAAGGAGAAAGTGTTGCCACTGTAAACACAGCTGAAACCACAGCAGGGGAACTGACGGAACTTATGGTAGGCAGACCGGTGGAATTATCCATTGATCATCCCGAGACCTTTTTTGATGAAAATCTATTGGAGATTCATCATTTAACCGTAGCTGACGAAGAAGGACTTGAAGTTATCAAGGATATTAGTTTCGATTTAAACAGAGGCGAAATTCTTGGTGTGGCAGGTATTGCCGGAAGTGGTCAAAAAGAACTGTGTGAAACAATCGCAGGACTATTGCCTGTGAAAAAGGGTGCGATTTTATATCATAATGAGAATTTAGTGGGTAAATCCCCGAACGAAATAATCAAAATGGGTATTAGTATGAGCTTTATTCCAGAAGATCGTCTTGGAATGGGACTAGCCGCTTCCATGGGTATGGTCGATAATATGCTCCTAAAGAAATATAACGAAGGCAAAGGTCCATTTGTACATAAAAAGGAAGCTAGAGATTTAGCGAAACGTCTAGTAAAACAGTTGGAAATTGTGACACCAAGTGTTGAGACACCGGTTCGAAGGCTGTCCGGGGGTAATGTACAAAAGGTATTACTAGGAAGAGAAATTGAATCACAACCCAATGTGTTGATTACAGCCTATGCTGTTCGAGGATTGGATATTAACTCCTCCTATACAATTTATGATTCATTAAATGAACAAAAGCAGAAAGGTGTTGGAGTACTTTTCATTGGTGAAGATCTGGATGTTATGCTGGAGCTCTGTGACCGTATTATGGTACTCTGTCATGGAAAAATTACGGGAATTGTAGACACAAAGGATGCAACCAAAGAGCAGTTGGGACTCCTGATGACTGGAGCAAATACCAAGGG
>JAFACO010000004.1 GCA_023425485.1 Bacillota bacterium | reverse complement strand
GGCATAGATGGACTACCTCTCTCACCTCCGATATTGTCGTTGGCAATACCAAATAATCAGTTTCTCCTCCAATATGAAGTGAGGTATGTTCGACCATCGATTCCTTTATCTTAATTCGCTCTTTGGGTAATATTTGTATTAATTTTTGATAAAATTGATTTTCCACTGTCAGCCTCCTAAATACTGTTCTAGGATATCTTATTTAGAGGTCTCAAGGATTATTCCAGTATCAGTTTCGCTGCTCCATAAATTCCTGCATCATTACCTAAAACAGCTAAACGGAATTCTCTATTTTTAAGCGCATCCATTACATGCTCATTGTAATACTTCTTCATGGTTTCTGTAATAATCTCTCCAGCTTTTGAAACACCGCCACCAATAACAAATACCTCAGGGTCAATTACCTGTGCTATATGAGCCATGGAAACACCAAGATAATAACAAGCTTTTTCAACAGTCTCCAAAGCAAGTTTATCACCTTCTTTTGCACAATCAAAAACTGCCTTTGCACTTAGTTCCTTATAATTTCTCATTTTGGAAGCTTCTTCACTGCTATCCAAATAGGATTTAGCAAGTCTAACAATACCAGTCGCAGATGCGTATTGCTCAAGACAGCCCTTTTTTCCACATCCGCAAGTTTTGGTTTCTTCTGGATTAACAAAGATATGTCCAATCTCACCGCCTGCGCCATTACTACCGGCAATCACTGTTCCACCTAAAATGATACCACCACCTACACCTGTTCCAAGTGTCACAAGTACCATATTATGATAGCCTTTACCACCGCCCATCCAAAGTTCGCCAAGAGCAGCTACATTTGCATCATTTGCTGCCTTTACTTTCAGTGTTGTGAGGTTTTTCATCTCTTCTTCTATATTAAAGTAACCCATTCCTAGATTCGCAAGCTCCAGAACATCTCCATTTTCCTTAACTGGTCCAGGAATACCAATTCCTATACCTAGAATGTCAGCTTTATCAAGCTTTAATTCCTCAATCTTTGCTTCCACAAAGTTTGCTGAATCCTTAAGAATATCTTTTCCGTTTCCTGTCTTTACTGTTGTAAAATCCCAATTATTTAAGAGAGTTCCCTCTGTATTGAATAATCCAACTTTAACGGCTGTGCCGCCAATATCAATTCCAAAACAATACTTGCTCATACTAAAATCCTTACCTTTCTCAATATCTGCTAACTTTGCTTCGCGCGCACAAAGTTAGAAAGTGAATTGATGGCAATTCACTTCGTGAAATACTTATTTTTCACATTAACCTTTATTTGATGTTTATTTATATGAAATTTAATTATCTGTCTTACTCATATTGTTTAATACCCTGCGATAGAGCTCCTGCACTGCATTGTAACCCATCTTCTTTTGACGGTAATTTACTGCCGCAGATTCACAAATAATTGCTAAGTTTCTGCCTGGACGAATTGGTATTGAATGACATGGAATCTTGTTGCCAAGAAACTCAATATAAGTCTCTTCCAGTCCAAGTCTGTCATATAGCTTATCCTTATTCCACTCCTCAAGCTTGATAACCAGATCAATGGACTGAGTATTCTTAACGCTTTCCACACCGAATAAGGTCTTAACATCAATAATACCAATTCCTCGAAGTTCAATAAAATGTCGAATATTTTCTGGAGATGAACCAATTAAAGTTTCATCACTGACCTTCTTGATTTCAACTGCATCATCCGCAACAAGACGATGTCCGCGCTTAATAAGCTCCAGTGCAGCTTCACTCTTACCAATACCGCTCTCACCCATAATTAAAATTCCTTCACCATACACATCCACAAGACCTCCATGTATTGTGATTCTTGGAGCCAGCTCAACATTTAACCAGCGAATAAGCTCTGCCATAAAGGAAGAAGTTGTTTTGTCTGTTCGTAAAATTGGCACACCTTTTTCTGTAGCAAGCTGAATGAAATTCTCATTAACTTCAATATTTCTGCTAAATATGATACAAGGCACATGAAAATCCATTAGCCTGGATAGAATCTTAACTCTCTCTTCCTTATCCATTTGTTCCATATATGCCATTTCCACATAACCAATTACCTGAACTCTTTCTGAATCAAAATGATCAAAGAATCCTGCAAGTTGTAACGCAGGTCGATTTACATCGGGTTGGGAAATCTTAATATTCTTAATATCAATGTCAGGAGTACAATTCTCCAAATTCATCTTTTCAATCAAAGCCACCAATTCAACTGTATACATCATATCCTCCTTATATTACATAAAATCTTTATATTATTTCGTAAGGAGGATTTTCCTCCTCTTGCTTGTCTTCCATTTAGTTTGTTCCATTCTATCACATCTTTTTACCAACTGTAAATGCTTATTGCACGGATGGCTTATGAAAAAATTCATAAACCATTTCTGCGGACTGTCGGTTCATCGCAGGTACTTTCATAATCTCCTCAACATCAGCTGATTGAATTGCTTCTAAGGACTGAAAATACTTCATAAGCGCTCTTCTTCTTGTAGGACCAATACCATTAATATCATCCAAAATGGAGTGCACCTGCTTCTTCTGACGCAGACTTCGATGATATTCTATGGCAAACCGATGGGTTTCATCCTGAATTCTTGTGATTAGGCGGAACAACTCGCTGCTTTTATCAATGGGTAGCTCCTGATTGTTATAAAATAAACCTCTGGTTCTATGATTGTCATCCTTCACCATACCGCAAACTGCAATATTTAGCTTAAGTTCTGATAACACGCGCAAAGCAATTCCCACCTGACCTTTTCCACCATCCATAAAAATCAAATCCGGATACCTGGTAAAGCTTCCAAGGGATTCATCCAGCTGTTTTTCTTTCAGTTCCTGTAATTCCTTCTGTCCATGAGTGAATCGCCTGGTTAATACCTCATACATGGAAGCATAATCATCCGGCCCCTGTATGGACTTTATTTTAAACTTTCTATAATCCGCCTTCTTAGGCTTACCCTTTTCATATACCACCATGGACCCAACTGATTCAAAGCCCGCGGTATTGGAAATATCAAAGGATTCAATCCGTTCAATGAGTGGAAGGTCAAGATACTGGGCAAGTTCTTTTAATGCCCCAGTGGTTCTTGCTTCTTCACGCTTGATTTTCTCTAAATCCTGATTAAGACTTAATTCTGCATTCTTTCTGGCAAGTTCCACAAGCTTCTCTTTGTCCCCCTTTTGAGGAACCTTTAAGTACACCTTCTGTCCACGCTTTGCAGTAAGCCACTCTGTAATCAGTTCTTCTTCATCTGTTTTGGTACCAAGAAATATTTCCTTTGGAATATACGGGGTTCCTGCATAAAACTGTTTGAGAAAGCTTGCCATAACCTCGCCATCCTCAACATCCTGAACCCCACTTAAATGGAAGTTATCCCTGCCAATTAGTTTACCACCGCGAATAAAGAAGGTCTGAACCACTGCCTCTTCTTTATTCTTGGCAAAGGCAATTACATCTCGGTCAACTTGATCGGTATTCGTAATCTTCTGCCGGTTCGCTATCTGTTTGACGCTGCCTATGAGATCCCTGTACTGTGCAGCCTTTTCAAATTCCATAGCCTCGGAAGCTGCTGCCATCTTCTCTTCCAAATTCTTTGTAACTCTGGAATAATTACCGTTCAAAAATTCCAGAACCTCGTCAATATTTGCTTTATAATCCTGCTGTGAGATATATCCCTGACAGGGTGCATCACACTGACCCATGTGATAGTATAGACAGGGTCGTTCTTTTCCTATATCTCTTGGAAGAATACGATTGCAGGTACGAATTTTATAAATCCTGCGCAAAAGCTCCAGTGTGTCCCTTACTGCATTCACACTGGTATAAGGTCCAAAGTACTTCGCCTTATCCTTCTTCTGCTCTCTGGTAATCGCCACCTTTGGAAACGCCTCATTTAATGTAACGCGTATGTAAGGATAGGTTTTGTCATCCTTTAGCATCGTATTATATTTGGGCATATGTTCTTTAATTAAATTACATTCCAAAACTAATGCCTCAAGCTCTGAATCTGTAATTATATATTCAAAATGGTCGATGTTCTCCACCATCTGTCTAATCTTCTCGGTATGGTTACGACTATTTTGAAAGTATTGTCTAACTCTATTCTTTAAAATAATCGCTTTACCCACATAGATGATATTATCGTCTATGTTTCTCATTATATAAACACCGGGCTTGGCCGGTAATTTTTTTAATTCTTCTTCAATATCAAACATAGCCATCTCCTAAAGTTAGCTTATTGGTCTTAAAGTTTCTTGTTATTTTGAAATAGCAACCTTTATTTCATAGCGATTATAACATAGAAAGAATTATTTTACTAGCAACACGTTGGGTTGATGCTTTATACTTAACATAAATATAAAAATACGCTATTTAAATCACCCTTTACATTAAATCCCAAGAATTAAAGGAGGCTACTGACTAATGTTAGAAAAAACCGCTGATCTGCACATTCATTCCTATTATTCGGATGGAACAATGTCACCAGAAGAAATCTTGAAGGAAGCTCTGCAAAACAATGTAGGTTTAATTGCTCTTACCGATCATGATATGCTGGAAGGCTCCAGAGAGCTTAGAAGTTTATGTCTGGATGCAGATATCCAATTTCTTACCGGGGTTGAGCTAAATTCCTTATATGAGGGATTAAACTATCATATTCTAGGTTATGGCGTGGATATTGACAATCCATACTTTCAGGCCTTCGTTGATAAGAACCGATCGATGCTGTTTCAAGTGAATTCTTTATTAATAGAAAAAATGGAAAAGGATTATCCAAACATTAGCGTTGCAGAATATAATGACTATCAGTATGACAGAACAAAAGGGGGTTGGAAAGCCCTTCATTATCTTTTGGAAAAGGGCTTCACAAATACCCTTAGGGAAGGTTTTGCCCTATACACCAAATACAACTGCTATTATGACTCTGTGGATTTTCCGTCGATTCAAACTGTTTGTGACCAGATCCACATGGCAGGAGGTAAGGCTATTCTCGCTCATCCGGGGGTATCAATTAAAACTAATACCCACGCAGAATTCAAACAAAAAATACAACAACTTCTTACCCACGATTTAGATGGCATTGAATGCTATTATGTCACTCACACAAAGGAGATTACCAATCACTGTTTAAGCTTATGTAATCAACATGGACTTATGATAACCTGCGGATCAGATTGCCACGGAACTTTTGGTACTGCAAGAATTGGTGATGTTAATATTCCTATTCGTATGCTTAATTTAGGAACATTAGAATCGTGAATATCCCGTACTAAAAACCCATAGCTGTTTTCACTGCTTCCATCTGTTCCTTTGTGGTTAGCATTTCTAATAAAACAAAGGCAACACTGGAAGCTGTTTCTGGGCAATACGAGGTGATAATATTTCTATCCACAACCACAGGTTCATTTACAACTTCTACATCAAATTCTCTTAATTGATTTTGCCGCCTGCCATTATTTAAATGATAGGTGGTTGCTTTACGACCTTTTAATACTCCACTTTTGCCAATCGGCAATGCAGCAACACAGATGCTTGCTATTATTTTCCCTTTTGAATCAAATTCTCTAATTAAACTTAGAAACTTTTCACTGTAAGCTTCCTCATAGAAGCCATATTCCTCGAATCCTCCGGGAATTGCCAAAGCATCATAATCCTCCACATTAATTTCATCAATAAGAGTGTCCACCAAAACCGGAATATTAAAGGTACTTACTACCTCCCTTTGGAAACCACAGGTTATCACATGGGTATCACAAGAAAAATCACTCCGTGCCCAACCTAATACATCAACAAACACACTAAATTCCATTGTTTCAAACCCTTTTGCTAAGAATAATAACGTTTTCATGAACATCCTCCCTTTTCCTTTTACCCTTGCTGCATATTAACTGACTCGAAATAGCAATGATATTTAAGGCTCCTTTATTAAACAAGATGAAACGACAAGTCGTTTCACTTGTCATGAATAAAAGGGACGGCATAGCCGTCCCTAACATATCATTATTACTCGTTATCCTTTATATCATTTTTGACTTCTTGACTTGGTTCCACACCTGACATTGGTTCTGTTTCTAATTTTAATTCTATTTTATTATCTAGCTTCGCAATTCCTTCAGCACCTGATTTCTCACCAGCTTCCGGCTTTGGCTCTACGGTAATACCTTTAATCTCATTATAGATCTTCATAAATTCCTCACCAGTAATTGTTTCCTTACTGATTAAGTAATCTGCAATCTTATCCAAGACCTCGCGATTACCTGCCAAGAGCTCTTCTGCTCTTGCATAACAGGATTTTAGAATATTCATTACCTCTGTATCTATCTCTGCAGCAGTTTGATCACCGCAGTTAAGCACTGCTCGACCATCCAGATATCTATTTTCTACAGATTCAAGACCCATGAGTCCAAATTTCTCTGACATACCATATTGGGTTACCATTGCACGTGCCAGGGAAGTTGCTTTTTCAATGTCGTTAGAAGCACCTGTGGTTATGGAGTCAAATACCAGCTTCTCTGCCGCACGACCACCGTATAAGGTAACAATACGTGTAAGAATTTCCGCCTGACTCATCAGGTATTTTTCTTCTTCCGGAACCTGCATTACATAACCAAGGGAACCCATAGTTCTTGGAACAATAGTAATCTTCTGAACTGGCTCTGCATTCTTTTCAAGGGCGGTTACCAACGCATGCCCAACCTCATGGTAAGCAACAATACGTTTTTCTTCCTTACTAAGAATACGATCCTTCTTCTCTTTACCTGCGATAACAACTTCTACAGATTCAAATAAATCATCCTGTGTAACTACAGTTCTGCCCTGTTTAACTGCTAAAATTGCAGCCTCATTAATCATATTTGCAAGATCGGAACCCACTGCGCCAGAGGTGGCTTTCCCAATACCTTCTAAGTCTACGGAATCATGCATCAATACATTTTTAGCATGAACCTTTAAGATATCCACTCTACCTTTTAAATCTGGTTTATCAACAATAATACGTCGGTCAAAACGACCTGGACGAAGAAGTGCTTTATCAAGTACCTCTGGTCGGTTGGTAGCACCAAGGACTACTAAGCCTTTGGAGGAATCAAAACCATCCATATTAGCCAACAACTGATTTAAGGTTTGCTCACGTTCATCATTACCACCGCCATAGTGAGAATCACGGCTTTTACCAATGGCATCAATCTCATCAATAAATATAATACATGGTGCGGTCTGCTGTGCCTGCTTAAATAAATCTCGAACTCTGGAAGCACCAACACCTACGAACATTTCTACAAAGTCCGAACCAGATAAAGAGAAGAAAGGAACCTTTGCTTCACCGGCAACTGCCTTCGCTAACAAGGTTTTACCTGTTCCGGGAGGTCCAACTAAAAGTGCTCCCTTTGGAAGCTTTGCACCGATACGGGTGTATTTTGCAGGATTATGAAGGAAATCAACAATTTCTGTTAAGGATTCCTTTGCTTCCTCCTGACCAGCTACATCTTTAAAGGTTACGCCAGTTTGCTTTTCTACGTATACCTTGGCATTGCTTTTACCAACGCCCATCATTCCACCACTGTTTTTACTTAATGCTCTAAACAAAAACCACATCACAACATAGATTGCTATAAATGGTAATATCATTGAAAGAACTGACATTAAAACATTTTGTTTCTCAATATCTCTGGAATATTGAATCCCTTTTTCATTAAGCAAGTCTATCGTCTTATCATAGTAGAGATATCCTGTAAAAAAGGTCGTTTTTATTGTCTTATCTTCCTGTCCCTTTGGTGTAATGATAATCTGGTCTGTCTTAAATAAGACATGCTCAATATTACCTTCATCAATCATATCTAGAAATTCATTATAATTGATTTCACTCATGGTACCTTCTTTCATTTGCGTTTGCAGTAACGAAAAAATATACCATATAAATAAGGATGAAACTAATATAATAATAATGCTAAGCCGATTTGGCATTCCATTCTTCTTATTATTATTATTTTTATTATTGTTACTATTATTGTCCATCAAATCCTCCTATTCATAACTTAACCCTTTACTCTTAAGTAAACTACCTTCGAAAAATATCTTCTATTTAATATAACTTCACTGTATTTTCCAATCACGTGTATAACTCATTATACTTATAGTCTTTCCATAAATCAATAAAATTGTTCTTAAAAAACTATGTCCAAATTGTGTCCTACTACTTATTATTTACCATTATTTTACACAATAGTCTTTTTTGGTAGATATTTTAATTGGTTCTCATTACTCATTATATACTTTAACGAAAAATAAAAAACAATGATATTATTATATTACTTTCATAAATTTCTAAGAACTAACTAATAATAATCAAAATGATTGGTAGATGTACAATAAAATTAATTTTTGTACTTTAAAAGAGCGTCAGCTTAACATTTTCAGACAAGTAGTTTACCTATTAAATACCACGAAAACCCTAGTATATATGGTATATCATAATTGACTTCCTGTACTAAATATAGTATACTGTATCATAAATTATACATCATACCTGCAAAGGAACCGACTAGTGGTAAGGCCCACCCTTCGGAAAACCAGATAACATATGCAATTATGCCTTAAGCCTTTCATGCGATAGGGTTAATGGCATTTTTTATTTGTGCAGATTTGATCATAATTCATGACAAAATTATAAAATTGAGGAGGAGATGAAATGGCAGTTAAATATGTATTTGTAACCGGTGGCGTTGTATCAGGTTTAGGAAAGGGAATCACAGCTGCATCTCTTGGTCGGCTATTAAAAGCTCGTGGCTATCATGTTACAATGCAAAAATTCGATCCCTACATCAACATTGATCCGGGTACTATGAACCCTATTCAGCACGGTGAAGTATTTGTAACCGATGATGGCGCAGAGACTGATCTTGACCTTGGACATTATGAAAGATTCATTGATGAGAGTCTTGATAAAATGTCTAATGTGACCACCGGTAAAATTTATTGGTCCGTATTGTCAAAGGAAAGACGCGGCGACTTTGGGGGAGGTACTGTTCAGGTTATTCCTCATATCACCAACGAAATCAAAAGCCGTTTTTATAGAAATGATCAAAGCAATGACACTCATATCGCAATCATCGAGGTTGGCGGTACTGTTGGCGACATTGAAAGTCAGCCATTCTTAGAAGCTATCCGACAATTCCGTCAGGATGTTGGTTCTCAAAATGTAGCATTAATTCATGTTACCTTAATCCCCTATCTTAAAGCCTCCGGAGAAATGAAAACTAAGCCTACCCAGGCAAGTGTAAAAGAACTTCAGGGAATTGGTCTGCGTCCTGACATTATCGTATGCAGAACTGAACTTCCTTTGGAAGCTGGTATTAAGGAGAAAATTGCGCTGTTTTGTAACGTTCCAAGCTCCAATGTATTACAAAATCTTGATGTAGAATATTTATATGAAGCTCCTCTGGCTCTTGAGAAAGAACATATTGCTGAGGTTGCCTTATCCTGTCTTAATTTACCCTGCCCTACACCTGATTTATCCGATTGGGAAGAGATGGTACAATCCTTAAAAAATCCTAGAGCTAATGTTACCATTGCTCTTGTTGGTAAATATACACAGTTGCATGACGCTTACTTAAGTGTTGTAGAATCCCTTAAGCACGGTGCAGTAGCTAATCATGCTTCCATCAATATACGCTGGGTACCTTCCGAAACTGTAACCAAAGAAAATGTCAATGAATTACTTGATGGCGTTCAGGGTGTCCTTGTACCTGGTGGTTTTGGAGATCGTGGTATTGAAGGCAAAATAAATGCCATCCGCTATGCCCGTGAGAACAAAATCCCATTCCTGGGATTATGCCTTGGCATGCAGCTGGCACTTGTAGAATTTGCACGTAGCGTACTTGGATATGAAGATGCTCACAGCGTTGAATTAGATCCTTCTACCACACATCCGATTATTCACCTTATGCCAGAACAAGATGGTATTGAAGATATCGGAGGAACATTAAGGTTAGGAACTTATCCTTGTATCCTGGATGAAAACAGTATCGCTTATCAATTATATGGTGAAAAGACAATTCACGAGAGACATCGCCACCGCTATGAGGTAAATAATTATTATCGAAATGTATTTTTAAATAACAATATGAAGCTTTCTGGTTTATCACCGGATGGAAGAATTGTTGAAATGATTGAATTAGCCGATCATCCATGGTTCCTTGCAACACAGGCTCATCCAGAGTTCAAATCCAGACCAAACAAGCCACATCCATTATTTAAGGGATTTATCGGAGCCGCTCTCGCTTATACTGGAAAATAAACTTGATAGCATTATCAATGCGCTGCCTAGAAAGATTGCCATATCAGCCAGATTAAATATAATTGTCTTGAGCTTCTTGCAGTTGAAACTAAAGTAATCAACCACGTATCCTCTGCGGAAGCGATCAGACACATTACTGATTGCTCCACCTAATAATAACGCCAACCCTAATTTATATAACTTATTACCCTTCTTGGGTAATGAGAAAGCGAAAAGGAGAACTAAGAGACCAAGTAAAATTCCTGATACGGTCTTGACGAGCTCCTTTTTCTTTTCCAGAAAATTAAGCATAGCCCCTTTATTATGATACCTGCGTATAATAATTTTACCGCCAAAATGCTCTGAACTTTCATCCATTTCTCTATTCTTCTCAATATAATCTTTAATCTTATGTTCTGCAAATACAAAACCAATTACAAGAATTAAATAGATCATTTTACCTCCTTATTTTTTAAGGAGGTTTCCCTCCTTGGTTTTAGGAGGTTTCCCCCCCGATCTTATTAGGAGGATTTCGCCTCCTCACTTCAAATATTCTTATTCTGTCTCTCTTGTTTCAACAATAAGCGTTTTGGGTAATATCTCCTGTAAAAGATTCTTGCCAACCTCTGTACGTATATTCTTATAGGATGGAAGATGAACTATAAATTTATCTTTTTTGTTCATTATCTCCATTCTAGCCTTTAGCAATTGAAACTCTGGATCATAAATCACTTGAGTCTTCTGAGTTGTAAAAAGCTCTTTTATATCAGTAAAGGCACAAGCTAATTGTACCACATTCATGTCCGATTCATAGATAAAGATTTCGACATCTTTATCAAGACTTCTAAGCTCTCCAATATGATAGCCCAAGCCTAGTCCATATACATGATATCTCTTAATATCCTTTTGAAACCAATTTTTAGCCAAAAGGAATGCTTCTGTCTGAATTTTATTGTTTGTATGAAAATAAAAGCTTTTCCCTTCATTTTCTGCAGCAAGTGTCATCTGACCACAGGAGGTAAACTCTATTCGATATCCACCCTCTAAAAGTTTGCTTGTCTCAATTGACTCCTCTAATTGTTCAAAACCGATTCCATTTGATTTTAATGCTCTGATATTCTCTCTATAATGCTCTTCCTCAAAGAGAACTTCTTCCTTGCCAATAATTAATTCCTGAACCCCAATCAAGAAATTAATGAGCTGTAACTCCAGGAGATCAGCCAATAAAATGTAATCCTGATTCTTCTTCGCTTCAAGGATACCTGCCAGCATTTCAAGCATAGATTTCGTATCCACCAGCTGGAAGTACTCCCTGTTGGTAATAATGGCTTCTATAATTAATTTAATTGTATCCATGGAATGAGCCACCAAATACATAGCCTTATCATACTGCTGTTCTCTAAAATAATATACGGACTTGTCCATCGCTCCAAGCAACTGTATATTTTGATCAAAAATTGTTCTAATATTCTGTGTCATTTCAACCCCCAACTATGGCACTATGCGCCAACACAAAATGCGTAAAACCCTGTAGTTCCTTTTTAATAATATAATTCTCTTTGATAGAAACTAAAAATCTTAAATCAATACTCTACTGCTTCCAGTCTTTCGCAAGGTCTGTAAAAGCATCTCCTTGTTCCATATTCCCCAATTTGTAATAACACTCCGCCAGTTGCTGTAAAGGATAATCTCCACCATAATGAATATTAAGTTCACATTCCGTTTCATAAGCCGCATTATAAAACCAAATTGTAGCTTCTTTATAATCCCTTATTTCTTTAAAATACTCACCTAACAAATAACAAACCTCTGAACTGCCCTTGCCATCCGCAATGTTATGCAAGCTATATTTCATCAGCCTGGCAATATCCTTCTTTATAAAATAGCATTTTACCAGGATGCATTCATAGATTTTTCGTTCACGCTCGCTGCATTCCTCAAGGTCAGCAAAGCTTTGAAAATAATCCATTGCCTCTAAAAAATCATCATCGCCCCCAGCAATAAATAATTCTCTTGCATACATCTGATACAGTCTTCCAGAAAGCTTACCTTCCTCTTTAATCGTCTTTTTATAGATGCGAAAATCCAACCCTGCGTGGTTGGATATCGGCAAATGTTGAATTACAATATCACTGTCATAGATAATAGGTTGTAGTACAACGTTTTCATGTACCGGCTCTACCCAATGAAAGGTTCTAAGCCTTTTGTAAAGCTTTGGGCGATATTCCAGATTAAAGTTATAGGTAGTATTAAATAATAATTGATTATCGTACATCATCTGTACAATTTCAATTTCCGGCAAAAGGTTCTGCTTCAAAAGCAGAAACCTTTGCCGGTTAGTTTCATCTAGCACTTCATCGGCATCAGCAGCATAAATATAGTCCTTAGTCGCCAAGGAAAAAGAGAAATTTCTTGCTGCTGAAAAATCATCAATCCATGGAAAATCATAGATTTTATCGGTATATTCTGCAGCAATTTTCTTAGTGTTATCCACTGATCCAGTATCTACAATTATGATTTCATCCACTAAATCTTTAATAGAATCCAGACATCTTGCTAATACTTTCTCTTCATTTTTAACTATCATGCAAACACTGATGCTTATCATAAAAAACTCCGTTCCTTTTTATATTACCCAATTATTCCCAAAAAGTCCACAATTAATTTCAAGTTTCGCAAAAAAGAGCTTAAATTGAATTAAATACGGATACACCATTTTCATTTCCAGCTGTTGGTACTTCATTTGTAGTCTTGGTATTACTTAAGATTTAATCATATCCGAAGTGAGTAATATACTCTTGTATTTCACAACGAAGCCATCCTTATCCACCTCGAATATGGTGATATATTTGTCGGTTGCTGTAATTGGAATATTATCCACTGTATTTGTCGTAAAACTATTCTGTGTTTTACCAGGTGCTACTTTGGTTAATGTATCCATCGTAGTTACATCTGTGATTGCTGTTTCGGTGAGAATATAATACCAGGTATTCGAAGATGCCTTGGCAGTGCCCACAGTAAAGGAAGTTGTTCCCGTATTAGTACCCTTTGCATTTGTTACAGATAAGGTTCCTGCTGAAGATGGGTTTTGGATGGTTAACTTGATAGAGGTTTTATCTATCGTACCATTCATAAATGTTATTGTAATCGGCTTACCTATACAATTTGCCAGAACTTCCAACGAAGACTTCTTTAATGTAACCTGCATCGTAGTAGTCGTACCATTTGTAGTTGGTGCTGCTGGGGTAAATTCAATTTCTTTCGTACCAAGTTTAATTGTTTTAATCCCTGTTTCAAAAGGCTCTTTACTATTCACACTTAACACTACATCAAATACATAATCTCCGCTATAGCCCTTTGTAAACACATGGGTCACCTTTGCAATCACTGGTACGGACGGATAACTTATCGGATGTGTAACATAGGTGGATGCCAACTGGTATCCAACGGCTGGTTTCGTAGAAGTAGCAGCCTGAGACTTTATTTCCTTCTGTCTTATGTAAAGAGTACCTCCATCCACAGCCTTTGATGGTAACACTTTCACTTCAGTTCCCTTTGTAATAGCTGTCCAGGATGCTTTACTAATATCTATCGTTTCATTCTTTTTCGTAATACAGTATTCGTAAGCATTGCTGGCAGTCGCCAATGGTATTGTAATGCCGATGTTCTTGTCACCATTGTAATATACATAGATCTTCGCTTTATCCGCATCTGATGGATTAGCTGGTAACTTACCTTCTTCAACCACACTATCCAAAGTACGTTGTTTACTTAAGTTAATCTCTGTTATCTTAGAGGCAACAGCCTTAGTCGTAGCGTAATTACGCACCTCTATCTTCATTGCAGGAAAAGCATTCGCCTTGATTGTACCATCCTTAGTTGCGTCCTTTAAGATCGTTGAAAGAGATAAGGATTTTACCGTTCTATCTGTTACCTGTGTCCATCCAGAGGTGGTGCTATCTGTTGTTACACGATATTCATTTCCATACTTAATGGCAGCAAAGAATTTGGAACCATCTATTCCGGTTACCATGGAAGGAGCTTGTTTTACTACCTTAACCTTAACCTCGCTGCTAAATCGTCTGCCTCCTCTACCATCGGGATAGTTCGTACCTATGGTTAAAGTTTGTCCTTTATAATATAATAATCCACCTAATTGACCTGCTTTTCTTCTAGCATTAAGATTAATATTGCCAGAGGAGTTACTTATAGTAGCCTGATCATCCACTGCCCGAATTCTAAAATACAGATTGGTGCCTTTTGTTAAATACTTTTCAAATAACTCCACTGTCAATTCACTGGAATTCCTCCATTGACCATTAGTACCCTTTCTCCATTCAAGGTCATCAAAGGTAATCGGGTTGTTACCAGTACCTACGGAAGACATAATATTAACCATTGCTCCAATTGGTTGACCAACGCCAACTAAGCTCATGTTACCATAATTAATTGTAATTCCTAGCTTTGTAGGCTTTGCACCAATAATAATGCGGGATTGTGTTTTATTTTCATCTCCACGAACTACAAGAATATTCTCAACGCTCTCTGGAAGCCAGGAAATATCTATCATTGTCAAATCACCAGAATCTATAGGTATGATTTCCCAGTTATTCCTTGCTGCATCCGCTTCGGTTGCATAATAAATCTTAGAATTACCATTGTTTAGAACAAAAACTTGTTCTTCATAATATTCAACGGCTACAACCTTAACCGGATCTGCTGTGGCTGCAGCTGCAATTTGCTTAGGTGATAAAATGACACCTATTAATGCAAGGCCTAAAGCAAACCTTAGTAATATTCTAAATGACTTTTTTTCCATGATTGGACCTCCTTATCCTGATGAAGCTGTGTTATTATTAATTGTAATTATACCATTAAATAACTTCCTAATATGTAATATCGTCATCTTATAGCTAATTCATTAGTAGTTTTGCATGATTCCTAACGAACAATGTAACTATTGTTGTAGTATTTTTAACTGAAGGCAGAAATCCATACAATCCTCCTCCATAAATTTGGATATTCAAGTTAAAGATTAGATTTTACATATTATAAAAATGTTAGTTGTCGTCGATATATAATTGTATTAATATCTAATTGATTAGATGTAACTCATGACTAAAGAATAAAAATGGAATGATATTGTTGATTTCTTATTTATCTCATTCACTAATATTTTTTGATTCTTCACTTTAACTTCTAAAAAACCATGATATAGATTTGGAGGATTTTTATGAACGGCCACATCCTAGTTATGAAAGGCAAATCAAGGTATAATGT
>JAFACO010000566.1 GCA_023425485.1 Bacillota bacterium | reverse complement strand
TAAGTGTAGATGAGGTGGGGACATGACAGAAATAACGTATAAAGTATTAATCGCAGATGATGAGTATTGGACGCGGGAAAAGCTGCGTACGATGATTGACTGGAAGCAGTATAATATTGAATTCCTGGAACCTGCTGTAGATGGTGAAGACGTACTTAAAAAGATTCAAGAGAATATGCCGGATATTCTAATAACTGATATTAACATGCCTTTCATTGATGGTGTTGAACTGATTAAAATAATCAAAGATAGATATCCTTCTATCGTGGTATTTGTGATTAGTGGATATGATGATTTTGATTTTGTAAAGAGTACCCTACTCAATGGAGCAATCAATTACATGTTAAAACCTGTGACGAAAATTGATTTGGTGAATACTCTTTCTAAGTCTTTGGAGATTATCAGCACTAGAATTAAACTGCAACAGGAGCAGGAGGAACAGAGACTGCAAATATTAAAGGCAGCCTCTTCCATGAAAGACAGGGAGTTAAGTCTCTTGGTGGAGAAAGAAGAAGCCAGATACTCACCTGTGGTAATGATGAATAGCAATTTTGATTTTGCTGGTTATAGTTTAATATTAATAAAAATTCATAACCTAAGTGAATTAACTACCGAGTATGGGTATGATATCAACCTGTTATCCTATTGGGTGAAAAAGCAGATAAGAGAATTGACAGGTTTAGATAATCTTCTTATTTTCAATTATATCTATCGCTCAAATGAATTTATTATTATTACAGAGTTGGAGAATTCAAAGCTTAAAAGAATGGCATTAGCCCTAGAGAAATATTTCAATAATAAAATGAAAGCACCAGTGAGCATTATAATTAGCGAACATTCCTATTCCATTGAAAGTATTCATACCGCTTACATTCAAAGTGTATCCATGTTGATGACCAGAAGATATAAAAATAGCAGTGTTGTGTTGTTTTGTGAGAAGGATAATCCAGAGCTGCATAAGGATGTTAAGAACTGTCTCACAGAGGAGCAGGAGAATAGCTTAAAGACCTTTTTAAATAACAAGAATCAATCCGGTGTGATTAAGTTGATTTTTGAAACAATTGGACTCGGGAAGGGAAAGGTTCAGGAGTGGAGTTATTTAGAGGTAAAACAAACTGTAAAAAGAATTTGCAATGTCATTATGGAGCACCAGCTTTCCAGCAGAACCCATAAAGAAATTATGGAATTGGAAAGCTTAGCAGAACTGGTAAACAGAACTGTAGAATATTTAAATATTGACCATTTGCAAGAAGCACTGGAAGAAATGATTGATTATGCCATTGACCTTAGAAAGGATGAGATTAGTTCCTCCATACGAGATGTAGTTAAAAGTGCGATTAAATATATCGATCAGAATTATTTTGAGGATTTGTCACTTGCATCACTTGCAGGGCAATTTAATGTGGAAAGCTCCTATTTCTCCAAAATATTTCGTCAGGAAACCGGTGATAATTTAATGCTCTATATTGCAAAGAAGAGAATGAACAAATGTGTGGAGTATATGGAGGATGAGAAGATTAGCTTAACTGAAATAGCCTTTATGGTGGGATATGATGACTATTCTTATTTTAACAGAGTTTTTCGTAAAATGATGGGGAGCAGTCCGAGTGAATATCGCAACGAAGTAATGCTTAAGAAGTAGGAGGACACAGGATGAAAAAGGGTATCGGCGCAGTTTTGCTCATGATAAGTCTAGTCATTATCCTTTATCTGTTTAATTATGAAGACCAAACCAATATAAGACCTTCCAAAGATGAGGAGGTAATCGTACTTACAGTTCTTGCAGGGCAATCCACCACGGATGCTGGAATTGAAGATATGATAGATGAGGCCTTAGCTGTGAAATTTCCTAAGGTAAAGCTTGAGTGGGAATGCGTGGACTGGGGAGAAAAATTTAATGTACAGATGCAGGCAAGATTTGCCTCAGGAGATATTCCCGATTTGATTATAGGTAAAGCACAGGATGTTATGGCGTATTCCAGTAGTGGGAACCTCTCGCCCATTCCACTTTCCTGTGCTCAAAGAATTGAGGAACAGGCACTTCCCGCTGTGTCCATTAATGGAATTGTGTATGGTATTCCGTTGAATTCCATCTACCAGGGAGTTATTTATAATAAGAGTATGTTTGAGCAATATAAAATAGAGATACCCACTACGTTGGAGGAACTTGGTGAGGTGGTAACTGCTTTTAAAAAGAAAGGAATTACACCCTTTGCGACCCATTTTTCCCAGAGTTGGCAGATTGGTAATATGACAATGCAGTTCCTTACCAATGATTTGTTTAATGTAACTCCCTGCTGGGGAGATGATTTTAGAAACGAGAAAACTAGTTTTAAGGATAACAAAGTAATTGAACATTGCATGCTGCAAAATAAATACATTCTTGAAAATTCCTGGCCCGATGCCTTGTACATTGATCAATACGAATGTGACAAGCGATTCATGGAGGGAGAGGCAGCAATGTATCTTACTGGCACCTGGTCGCTGCAGTCGGTGAATGACCAGAAGGAGAAGGACCATTATGGTATCTTTCCTTATCCTAACCTAACTGGAGATGCGAAGTTAATCAGAGAAACCAATATTACCTTTATGAAAAGCAGTACCAATAAGAACAGTGAATTAGTAGATGAAATTCTAGAAGAACTGGTTGGTAATGATCAATTAATTAAGGAAATACTTGATTTCACCCAGACCTATTCCTCAATTCAAAATATAAAACCGGAATTTAGTTATAGCATTGATGAAGATGTGAAGAAGTATGAAGAGAGCCAGCAGGTGGTAGAAGTAACCAATGGTAATAATCAGCTGATTTGGAATTATCAGAACAATATTGCTCTTAAGCAGCAGGAATGGCTGCAGGGGCAGATTACCTTAGATGAAGTAATGGAATACGCAGACCATAGGAGACAGGAAAGTAGTAATCGGTAATCGACAGATCGGAGATAACAATGTTTACGAAGGTAAAAGGATATTTTATAAAACTCACCATTAAACGTAAATTACTTTTAATCAATTTAGCGTTGGCAATATTACCAGTTGCAATCTTTGGTGTATTAGTCACACAGTTATATGAGGATTCTGTGGATAAACGTACCAGACAGAGTGTTGGGGATTCCAGTATGGTCATCTCGGATCGAATTACGAGAATCTTAAAGGATACTGAAAACTGCTCTAATTATTTGACGGTGAATATTAATAAGGTTTTGGATAAAAAGGATGAAACAAAGAAAATAACCTTAGCAGAACAGAAGGCAATTACCAATGAGCTGTATGTTGCTAAGATTGTTTTTGATGAAATTGATTCCATTGCCTTTATCGATACTGATAATAAAGTATTTGTCTCCGATAACACACTTTTAACTGATGTGGACAAGATTATATCCTCCCCACAGTTAGCAGAATTAAAGGAGACCAGCGGTAAATCAATTTGGTTTCCCAGTGAAGCAAGGGATTTCTTAGTGCAGGATACCACAGTTCCGGTGTTGACGCTGGGGAAGAAGGTATTAAAAATAAATACAGGTGAAACTCTGGGCTACATTTTTGTAAATGTGGACATTAGTGCAATCGAGACAATTTTAACAAATCAACTTATTAATTATCGGTTAGAAGATAATTATGGAAGTGTAATTAGCTCTGTGGTTTCCTCCAAGTATATTGATAAATCTGCTATAGAGGAGTTATTGAAGCAGACGGACAAAAATCAAGTTAAAGGTTATCTGGGTAGAAAATATTATATCTCACGTTATGAAGTAGCTGGTTATGGCTGGCAGTTAAAAGGTGTTACTGATTTAAATGAATTCAATGTGGAGGCAAGAAATATTCTTTACCTCGCTATTGTGATCGCCTTAGCAGCTATATTTCTGGAAATGTTTCTATCCAATTATTTATCAAGAATTATTACTGTTCCACTGTTAAAGTTAAAAAATGGTGCGGAAGAAATCGCTGGCGGTAATATGAAGCTCCGCTTTCATTTTGAAAATCTTGATGAGATAGGGC
>JAFACO010000398.1 GCA_023425485.1 Bacillota bacterium | reverse complement strand
GTATTTAATGATATAACGGGAGAACCTACGGACCAAATGATTGAAGCAGGGGTCAAAGCGTATAAAGAAACTGGCTGCGACTTTTTAATTGCAATCGGGGGAGGAAGTCCACTGGATAGTGTAAAAGCAATTGCTGCGATGACGGTACTTTCTGGACGAATTTCGGATTATCTGGGAATTGAGATTGAAGGAGAATTTCCTTCCATGGTTCTTATCCCAACAACAGCCGGAACAGGATCAGAAGCAACGAAATTCACTGTAATAACTGATACAGAAAAAGATGTAAAGATGTTGTTAAAGGGAAACGCTCTTTTGCCTGATTTAGCGGTTATTGATCCAACCTTTACACTTACTTCACCCCCGGACATAACGGCAGCAACAGGAATGGATGCACTCACCCATGCGATAGAGGCATATACATCAAGGAAGGGAAGCACCTTAACCGATATCTATGCCTTGTCAGCAATTAAGCGAATCTTTCGTTATCTTCCAATCTCCTATAGTGATGGAAGTGATGAAACAGCAAGAGAGGAAATGCAGCTGGCTGCCTTTGAAGCCGGAGTTAGCATCAACAATGCCTCGGTAACCCTGGTGCATGGTATGAGCAGACCGATTGGTGCAAACTTCCACGTACCCCATGGTATATCCAATGCAATGCTGATTAAAGTATGTTTGGAATATGCTCTGGATGGATGTTATGAACGGTTCGGCAAAATAGCAAGGGAGATTGGAGTTGCAGATAGTACCGTAAGGGACGAAGTAGCAGCGAGAGCCTTCCTGGCAGAACTAGATAAGTTGTGTAACCACTGTAACATACCAACCCTTAAGGAATATGGCATTCAGAAAGAAGAGTTTGATGCCAGAGTTGAAAAAATGGCGCAGGATGCTATGAATAGTGGCAGCCCCTCAAACACAATCAAAGAGATTACCAAAGAAGCGATTATTAAATTATATTTTAAATTATGGTAATTAATCAGGACCAAGCTCGAAAACCAGTGGTTTCTTCGCTGTTTGGCTCTCGCCAAACAGTAATCTTTCAAAATTATCTATAGAAAGCAAGTTTTCACAGCTAATTTTAAAAGATTATACTTGGTTCTGAACAGATACAAATTATGGTGATAAATCATGTGATTACGATGACGTAGGGCAGTTTGCTTTACGTCCTTTTGTTTGTTGGGAGGTATTATATGGTGGCTATGGATGTTTTATTAAAAGATGTTGTTGCGAAGGAGTATGCGAAAAGAGCGATGGAAGCAGAAAACAAACGAGAAACAGCTATTTCAATACAGGATTTATGTATCAGTTTTCCCGATAAAGATGGCGGAGCACAGGTAGTTGCATTACAAAATGTTAATCTGGATATCAGAGAAGGCGAATTCATTTCCCTTCTGGGTCCCTCTGGGTGCGGTAAAACAACCCTGCTTCGAACCATAGCAGATCTTCAGAAGCCAACTTCGGGAAATATTTCAATTAGAGGGCAATCACCCAGAGAAATCAGACTTCAAAAGAAATTTGGCATTGTATTTCAAAATCCTGTGCTATATGACTGGAGAACCGTGAGACGAAATGTGTGCATGCCAATGGAGCTGATGGGAGTTCCCAAAAAAGAAAGAACAGCTAGAGTTACAAAGATGCTGGAACTGGTTGGACTAATGGAATTTGGCAAGAAATATCCGCATCAGCTAAGTGGTGGTATGCAGCAGAGAGTTGGTATAGCAAGGGCGCTGGCTATTAAGCCGGAAATTCTATTGATGGATGAACCCTTTTCCGCCTTAGATGAATTTACAAAAGAAAAGCTTCACGAGGACTTACTAAGAATCTGGAAGAAAACCAATAAAACCATATTATTCGTTACTCATAATATTCAGGAAGCAGTATTCTTATCTGACCGAGTGGTGGTTCTGTCACCTCATCCGGGAAGAGTTTCAGCAGTAGTAGATATTGAACTAGAGAGACCAAGAGGTTTGGAGATTAAGAATACACCACAGTTTAATGAGATGGTAATAAAGGTAAGAAACAGCTTTGAAGGCGTTTAAGAAATCTACTCTAATAAAAATCACACTTTAGAGTATAAATGCCGGAGAAAGGAGAAACATGGAACAGATTAAAAAAGGCCTTACATCAAAGAGAATGGTGACCCTGGTATGGATTATGGGATTAATCGTTTTATGGGAAATAGGGGCTTCCATTATAGAACAGACAAAGCGATCACCTGAAAATGTGCTGCCTCATCTATCACAGATTTTAGCTTCTGTTTTTAGTAAGGATTTGGTGAGCAGCGGTCAGACAGCATTGCAAATTGTTTTAAGTAATGCGGGCATTACATTGCTTCGTGCAGGTGTTGGATTTTTAATTGGTATCGTCATTGGCTATTGCTTGGCATTGCTAATGAATATGCTAAATGCAGTTGAAAAGACAGTATTTCCATATCTGATGATGATACAGATGATACCAATTCTAGGCATGGCACCAATTGTATTGGCAATAACCAAGGACATTGATAAAAGTCGTATTGTAATTGCAGCGATTTTGACCTTTTACCCAGTTGCAACCAATACCTTGGCTGGCTTTAAGGCAGTGGAAAAAGAAAAGCATGAATTGATGTATTCCATTGCTGCCAGCAAATATCAAATCTATCGAAAGCTATTAATACCATCAAGTATGCCGTATTTCTTTACCGGACTTAAGATATCTGCTCCAATGGCTATTACTGCCTCAATTCTTGTAGATACCTTACAAGGAGGGGGAGGGCTTGGATGTATGCTTTCACAATCCTTAAAAC